>JADGBC010000036.1 GCA_015231705.1 Desulfamplus sp.
GGTTTTAATGCTTTAAATCTGATGCGAAATGGAAAGTTGATCGAGGTTAAAATGAGAGCCTCACCTATCTGATAATATTAAGAATATTTCAAATGTCTATTTTTTTAAATCGCTGCTGAAACCCTGTATATACGGTCTTTGATCTTCAAAGATTTTTTTCAGGTATGTTATCAAAAAAAATGCCCCATGCCCTGGATCAAGATAAGGTAGATCGCTTTTTTCTTGAAGAGATATGCCTTCTCAATAAAACTCTTTTTAACAAAGATGCACTTCTGGATGACTATCTGATTCGCTATGTCATAATGTTCTTTGACTACTCATATGCAGATTCCAAGCTGCTGGATGAACTTGCACAAGATTTCATGAACAGGCACCGAGTTTTTACCCCAAGGCCACAAAAAACTGTGACCACCAGTAATGCATGTAAGATTTTTAATATTACAAGAGCTCATTTGGACACATTGACAAAGAAGAGCCTGACAAAATTATACCGTGATATCGCTCGACAGGTACATCCAGATACAGGCGGATCTCACGAAAAGTTTGTTGAATTGAACAACGCCTATGAGACCCTTCTGGAAAAAGTTAAATAGATCTTACAATTATTTTTTGATGTCACGAGAACTTAAGGTCTGACAATCAGCTTCTGTCCTGGATGAATTACGCTTTTTTTATTGAGATTATTTAATTTGAGCAGAGTATCAAAGGATATCCCGTAGCTTTGGGCTATGCCTGTAAGGCTATCTCCGACTCTTACCACATGATGGCGGTTGGATGATTTAGCTGCTGAATAAGCTCTCTTTTCGTCCTTGCTGGATTGCTGCCTTATGATATTCAAAGATGGTTGACTGTTTTCCCCTGTTTTCATGCCTCCTGATTGTTGCTCAATAGCCTGACCAGAGACAGCCTGGTATCTGGAGATCTCTTTTGCGAACTCCTGATAAAAAACTTTATCCATTCCAGGAGGAATCAGTATTGAATATCTGCCCTTATCAAGATAATATCCACGTATGTCAGGGTTAAGATCCTTTATCTCCTTAAAATAGCTTTTTGCAGCCCTTGCAACTAATGTTAAAGGAATTCTTGCAGGACAATCTACAGTAACTCTTGCAAAATCCAAAACAGGATAATAGTCCTCTTTAGAGAAGAAAAAACCATATTTTGCAGGGTTTTCCATTATTTCTCGTGCCACAATTGCCCTGAATACATATCTTTGGGTCTCCTGCGGTAGATAGAGCCTGTAATAATCATAGACCTCCTGTTGAGCCATCTCTTTTGCAAGGCCATTCTCTCCCATGTTATAAGCTGCCAGGGCAAGTGGCCATGAATTGAATCGTGCATATAGTTTCTTGAAATAGTCACATGCTGCCCTTGTGGATTCGATCAGATTTTTGCGAGCATCAATGTTATCATCAATCCGTAATCCATAATCCTGGCCGGTGCCAGGCATGAATTGCCATGTTCCAACAGCACCCTTATGAGATCCTGCCTGGGATCTAAGACCGCTTTCAATCACTGCCACATACTTTAGATCCAATGGAAGGCCGTACTCTCTTAGAGTTCTTTCCATGTGTGGAAAGTATTGTGATGCACGCTTTATCCACAGAATTACCTGTGCTCTGTCCCATAGAATCAGAAGCATCTCCTTTTCAAGCCTTTCTCTGACATCATGAATATGAACAGGTATCCGGCTTCCGCAAAAGTCGAGCGAGCCTGAATAATTTGCACTTTTGACCAATGATGGTATTTTTTCTGGCTCAATGGAAGATGAATAGGTGCCAGAAGAATGGGACACTGAAGAACCTGCCGACATAGTTCCCTTTGCATTGGATGTCAGAAAAGAAGACTCATTAGCTTCAAGATTGTGGATGGATAAAAGAAGAAAGGGCAAGATCAGACCTGGTATAAATTTAATATAACTTCCGCTTCTTGATAAAAGTTTCATACAGAGACTCCTTTATATTTTTCGTTTTTGTATTTCAACTCAGGGTTTCTTGTGTTAAAACACATTTTATCCGATTTGAATTTTTATTTATCTATTTAATGTTTGATTTATGGCTGTTATATAATCAGCAGCTTCTCAGTGCAAGAAAAATTCAGAATAGAGATTTTACACGATTATGTTTGGAAAAAAGAAAAAAAGCGAATCTCCCTCCCCAGATGAGGTTGTCAGCAAGGATAACCCAAAGGAGAGCAAAAAAAAGGGTGGTAAGAAAAAAGGTGACAATACCGATATTGTACCGGCTGCAGAACCGCAACCATCTGGCAAAAAAAAGCGGAAAATTTTTCCCACGAAGCTTTTTGCCAACAAGAAACTTATGGTTCTATTCCTTGTACTGACGCTTGTAGCTGTTGGGACGGCAGGCTTTGTTGTGTATAAAATATATTTTTCAAAAAAGAGTGGTGACAAAGAAAAAGATTATGTTCAACAGGAGCTTGTCAACATTGTACTTGCAGAAGAGGTGATCAGATTTACCTATGATTTTATTCCCGAGTTGTATGATTATATGATTATCTTCAATAGTGAGATTATCATCCTTGAAAATGAACTCAAACGGCTGACAGCCTTAGGTGAAAAATTCCCTGATCAGATAAAGATTACGGAAAAAGAGATAAATAGTATTGAAAAAGAGAAAACCAAACTTCAGCAGACATACGAAAAGCTGCAAAAGAGGGTTGAGTCACTATATGTCTCATATCGTACCAACCAGGAGACAGGAGCACAGCAGATTCAAGAGCAGAAAAATGACATTGTGCAGATTTCAAAAGATGCTTTGACACCCACTCTTGAAATCACCAATCGGATCAAGGCAAGTGTTCAAGAAAAAATACCCGAAGGTTTTGTTAATGAAACTATCTATAAAGTCAGAAAAAAAATCAATTCGTTGCTGAAATAAGGCGATCTGTAAATTATAAACACCGCTTGAATCTACCTCTCCACGCTTATAAGACTTTGTTTTTGGTCGACAAAAACGCAACTAAAACAAGAAGATAGAAAGGAAGTCAATTGCTGCAAGATTTTTATCACCTGACAAGAGATAATAACCCACTCAGAGAAGAGGCTTTTACACTTTCGTGTCTTGGCAAGATCTACCCCGCATCATCTTCGGATTTTTTAAAATTTAGAAGATATTTGTCATCCCTGCTTGATGAAGTTTTATCCTTTAAAGATGATAACTGTAATATACTTGTTATTGGCTTGACTGAATCAGGCATTATACCGGCACTGCTGATGTATTTAGAGACTCTGAGACGTAATCTTAATGCCCGTATTTTATATTCAACAAGAAGGCCTCTGTCCGGGATCGCATTTAAAGAGAAACATTCCCACGGACCTGATCATATACTGCCTGTTCCGGATTGTAAAATAAGGGAAATATGGATTGTGGAAGATGAGATTACAAGCGGTAATACGGTTTTAAATTTAATGATTCAGCTATGCCAATATCTTGATATAGAAAGGTTCCGTGTTTTTGCATTCGCTGATTTCAGAGACCAAACGCAGAAATCTGATTTTGCCATGAATGCAGTTAAGCATAATATTGAGTGTTCTGTGCATACTCTTGATATAGCAAAGTATTTTATTGCTCAGGAGTTTCAATCCCAAAAAAAATGCAGCAAAGCTGCTTATAGCACTGTTCCTGTTCAGAAATCTCAACTTACTAATAATTGCAGCAAAACTGCGTATGTCCCTTTTCAGGAACTTCAATCAAACAACAATTGCAGCAAAGCTGCCTGTGTTCCTGTACAGATGACATTTACAGAAGAGATGACAGATGCCAGACAATCCGAAGTCAACAATACACTAATTTCGATAAATAATATTTCGATAAATAATATAATGAACACCCCTAAAACAGACTCATTAAAAAGCTGGCATTTTCCTGAAAAACGACCTGCTCTTGCCATGAAGTCCGGCAATTTCCTTGATTCTGATCTGTGGCAACTCTCCACGGACATTAAAGGGACAATTGAGATAAAACCTTCGGAATTGGTAAAGCCTTTGGAATCGATAAAAACTTTGGAATCGGTAAAAACTTCGGAGTCTTTAACAAAGGGAACCATTCTTGCGGTTGGAGAAGCTGTTGATCTGGCTGCCTGTTTTGCTCTGGCAAATGACAATATTCGTTTTCAGCAGATATCTCTGAGCCCCTGGAAGGTTGATTATAAATCCATTTTCAGCAGAATTAGCTTCGCGGGAAAATACTATCTTTACAATTATGAAAAACTAAGAGATCCCCTGTTGCATCCGGTGTTTATATTATGTGATCCAATAGACAGCCATATAGAACAAGAGGCCATAATAAAACTTGGAGAGTGTGGAATCGATATCAAACCAATATTAAAATCAGGGAGCAATGTTGAATCAGAACTATTCCAGATCAGTTAACGATATTAAATCAGTCAACTATCCGCAACGGAACAAGAGTGTTGATTCTAAGAACCGTATTGAGCCTAAGAACCGTATTGAGCCTAAGAGCCGTATTGAGCCTAAGAGCCGTATTGAGCCTAAGAACCATGTTGAATCAGTGAACAACCTTTCATGGAATCAGCGTTTCTATCTGAACCTTGAGAAGCAAGTTCACCCCTTTGACGAGCCTCATCTCTTTCGTCCTTTGAACAAGGCATATAATGGCAACTCAACTTTCTGGTCAACACCTTCGCCTGAACCTGATCTGGATGATGCTTTCTGGCAAAAAGTACGAGCTGATTTTGTGCAGGACAGCTCAACTTTTATGCAGGACAGCTCAATCGGCAAAGAGCATCACATAATTTTCAGGGCAGCCCAAAATCTTGCAGCTTCTATCTTGCAGTGGCAGCCTGATCCTGAAAAGATCGTCTTTGTCTCCATTTTAAGGGCAGGAGTGCCAATAACAGAGTGGCTCTGCACAATGCTTCCAGGGGCGGTTGGGGCAGCTTTGTCGCTGTTTGTAGGTATTGGAATTGACAAGGTTGCTCTTGCATCAATAGAGAGCGATTTTCCTGACCGTTCTATTGTTTTTGTGGATGGATGGACAGGAAGAGGCGGTGTGGCAAGGGAGCTTGTAACTCTCAATAAAGGCCCTCTTGCAGTATTGATAGATCCCTGGGGATGGGCAGATTTTTCAGGGATACAAGAGGATGTTTTTTGCCCATCCGCCTGTTTTACAGGCGTTGCAACTCTCGGGTTTTCAAGGACATTTTTTGTGGATGATAATAGTCTTTTTTCTGCATACCGATTTTCAGAGCAATTTTCAAAACCTGAACTTGTTATGGGCTGGCAAAAATCTTCTCCTGTTTATTCTTCTGCACCATCTTGTATCAAACAGGCTGAAATCAAAAGGTTTCATGCAGATACAAAACTTAGGATTCACAGCAATGAGGTGTGCCGTGCTCTTATCAATGCCGCTCCTGAAACCCTTTTGTTTGCAGATGACAAACAGTTTGCTCAAAGTAATTTTTCGCTTCTGCTTCAACTTGCAGAACAAAGAAAAATTGAATCAGAGTTCAATATTGGCCATTTAAAAGAACTTAAAACAAGGGTAGCTTGTACGCTATCAGCCTTTACAGCTTAGGATTTTATTGTGCCCGTTTCTAATTTTAATTACAAAGCACTTGTTTGTGATCTTGACGGAACACTGCTTCATGCTGAACAGGAGGCTATCGCAGTGCCTGGAAGAACTCGTGCAAGTTTTCTTTCGGCAGATGCAGCTTTGCTTCTTGCAAAGATAAGCAGGATATTTCCTGTTGTTATTGCAACAGGAAGAAATGCTATGAGCGTACATAAACTTGTCAGGCAATTGCCTGATGTTGAGTTCAGCGGCTTTGTTCTTGAAAATGGTTTTGTGGTTAAACACGGGAGCTATACTAACAATAATAATAGCAGTTCGGTTGACATCAATACAATTGACATCAGTACAATTGGCATAGGTGATCATGGTATTGATGACAGCGAAACTGGTCAACGCGAAACTGGTCAACGTGGAACTGCTCAACGTGGAATTGGTCAAAGCAGAATTGATGATAGCAAACATAGCCGTAATAGGAATGCTTTTGCACAGTGGGATAAAGTTGCAGAACTTTTTCCTGACTGGGAAAGATTGCCTTTTTACGAAAACTGTGCAGGTTTTATCTTCTCTTCAAGCAAGGCAGATTCTCCATCAAATCAGGTAGATATTGACAGCATGGCACAATATGCTGAAATGATTCTGATAGAAAACGGATATAACCATCTTGTTTATAAAGAGAAAAGAAAGATTTTCATCTATTCCGGGCATGTAGATAAGACCAGAGGGCTTGCCTTTCTTGGTGTGCATCCATATATTGCAATGGGTGACGGCAGCAATGATCTTCAGATGATGCAGGAAAGTACATTGCCTGTGATGCTGGATTCAGGCGTTAATGAACTAAAAAAGATCGTAACGCAAAAAAAAGGATTTTGCTCTATGCAGAGATCTCACAGGGCTGCCTGTGAAATGCTTGAATTTGCATACGCAAAAATCAAGACTATTCGCAAAAATCAAAACTATTTACCGTGAAAATGCGTTATGATTTTCATGATTCGGGATGACCGTAATGCTGTCATGCCCGTTTGGTTAAGAGATGTTTTTGTTCAAAAAAAAACAATTTAGCTAAAGGAGAAACAAAATGGGATTTCTGAGTAAATTAAAAGAGAGTGCGATGGAGCTGCAAGGTCAGCTTGTAACGCAGGTTAAGCAGTTTAAAAACCAGAATTTTGCAGATGGCACCATGGCTGTTTGTGCTCTTGTTGCTGCTGCCGATGGCACTATTGATGCTACAGAGAGAAAAAAGACGGTGGCTTTTATAAGTTCCAATGATACACTTGCTGTGTTTGATGTGAGTAAATTGCAGCAGACATTCAACACCTATTGCGATAAATTGGTTAAAGACTTTGATTTTGGCAAGATCGACCTTCTTCAGGTAGTAGCAAAATTGAAGAAAACTCCACCTCAGGCCCGTGCGGCTGTTCAGGTTGCAATGATAATTGCCGGAGCTGACGGCAATTTTGATAATGATGAGAAGGCAATTATAAAAGAAATATGCCACTCGCTTGATATCGATCCTGCGGAGTTTGATCTTTAATTTTCTGTAGAACTCCATGTTTTATGGGCGTTTAACAGCCTTACAATCTGTCAGAGTAAAATCCTTTAATCCTGCCTCATTTTAATATGGCAGGATTAATCTGTAAGTACAGGAGCAAATCTGTAAGTGCAGGGCAAACCTGTTTGTATAACCCTGCACTTTACCGTGAAAATAGATTTGCTTTTCATGGTCAGGGGTAGCCGAATCCAGCCATGAGCGTTTAATAATGAGTTATGTCGGGCATGTCATGACCGTCATGTCAAAAATTTCATAGAATATATTGAGGTGAAGAATGTCAAACTGGTACATATTCACAGATGGACTTCAAAAAGGGCCGCTATCAACAGAGGATGCAAAAAACTTTATTCGTGAAAATCAGGGATCATATTGCTGGAAACCAGGTTTTGCTGACTGGAGACCTGCTTATGAAATTATGGAGATATGGCGATTCAAAAAAGATGGAGTTACTCCATTTCCTCAGCCCCCTGATAACATGATGTCCACAAAACCAGGCTACCTTCCTGCTCAAGCAAATCAGCCAACCCAGACACATTCTCCGGCTCAGTACGACCAGTCGATCCAGCATGGTCAATCAACTCAATATAACCAGTCAGGCCAACAACACCATCCAGTTCAATCACCGCATCATGGTCAGATGCAACCGCTTCAACATGGAATAGAGCCTGTGCAACAGCAATATCAATCAGTACAGACACCGCAGATTCATCAGCGCGGCACAGAGTCACAAACCGGAATCAGCTCTTCCGGCTTTGGTTCAAATTCATTTACTGACGGCATAGATTTTAAGGTTTATGGCCATGAGATGCAGTATATCGAAGTTGAGCTTGACCATGGAGAGAGTGCTGTTGCTGAAGCAGGAGCACTGATGTACAAGAGCGAAAGCATTGAAATGAAGACTGTTTTTGGTGATGGCACAGGTCAGGAAAGGGGTTTTATGAGCCGACTGTTAGGAGCAGGGCAGCGTCTGTTAACCGGTGAAAGTCTTTTTATCACTGTTTTTACCCAGAGCAGACAGGGCAAAGGGCGTGTAGCTTTTGCAGCACCGTTTCCAGGTACGATAATCCCTTTAAAACTCGGTGATTACAATAACAAGATCATCTGTCAGAAAGACAGCTTTCTTGCAGGCAGCAAAGGGGTGCAGGTTGGCATCCACTTCCAGAAAAAGATTTTGACCGGACTGTTTGGCGGCGAAGGCTTTATAATGCAGAAGATTGAGGGCGACGGCTATGTTTTTATGCATGTTGGAGGGGCTGTTCACAGGATCAATCTGAATCACGGAGAGATACTGCATGTTGACACAGGGTGTCTTGCTGCCATGACCTCGACAGTTGATTTTGATATTTTACAGGCAGGCGGAATCAAAACCATGCTCTTTGGCGGTGAGGGACTCTTTTTTGCAAAACTTACAGGTCCAGGGATCGTGTGGCTGCAGAGCCTGCCATTCTCCCGCCTTGCTGGACGAATGCTTGCCTGTGCTCCATCAGGCACATCTGCTGGTTCTCAACACCAGGGAGAAGGTTCTATTTTAGGCGGAATAGGTATTGGCAATCTGCTTGGGGGCAGATAGAAACAGACAGCATTCGCATAACTTCTCATTTTGATGTAGCCTTTTTGGATGTTTATGTGAAAGTCTCTTGAATTGGCCATAATTATAGGACTTTCATTTTTAGTTGTGCCCATCGGGGCATGGCTGTCATTCATAGCTCAGTGAATCTACGCTCGACAGCAATTAAACCTAAAAAGGCTACAAACATAAGGCTACAAAAACATCAAGATTTATGCCAGATTCTAATGGACACTCTTGCTACTCCCCCTTGTACATCTTTACATCACCCTGCTTTATAGTGTCGATTTGACCCTTTTTATCTTTATAAATTTTGTCTGCTTCAAGGGGATTTTTGACAACCTTTGGAGTGAGAAATACATACAGGTTAGTTTTGTCCTGACCTTTGGAGACAGTTTTGAACAGATAGCCAACGCCTGGAATATCTCCAAGGCATGGCAGGCTGTGCTGTGATTCTGAAAGGCTTTCGTCAATAAGACCTCCTATTACAACCGTATGGCCATCTTCAACAATCAATGTGGTCTGGATCTGGCGTTTCAGGGTGGTGGGACGATCATTTGTGTTCTGGCTGACAGAATCAAGTTTGGTGATCTCCTGAAATACATTAAGCCTAACTAATCTGTCCTTGCTGATCTGGGGAGTTATTTTTAAAGTGATACCCACATCCTTGTACTCATAGGAGCTGTATGTCTCTGTTGCATTGTCTGCGGCAGAGCGTGTCTGATACGGCACATTTTTACCGATGGTAAGTGCTGCCTCCTCATTGTCTGTGGTCAGAATTTGGGGAGTTGACAGAATATGGGCATCTTTATTGCTCTTGTAAGCCTGAACAACAGCTCCAATAGATGGAAATACAACATTGCCTATTTTAAGTGTTTTGCCCATCACCCCAAGCGAGAAGCCGGCAGGCAGAACTCCTGTGGTGGCAATTGAGTTAAAGTTGGAGTAACCCTTGCCACCGAAACCGCCAAAGTAAACGCCCTGATCTTTTCCGCTGCTGTCTGAATCAAATCCCTCTCCGGCCCTCCACTCTGTGCCAAGCTCAAACCCGCTGGTTACATTAACCTCCATGATCAGGCACTCTATATAAACCATTGCTCTTGGTATGTCGAGTTTGGCAATAACCTCCTCAAGAACAGGATAGTCCTCCTTGTCTCCCATGATCACAAGGCTGTTGGTGGCCTTGTCTGCAGTTATCCTCACAGATTTGGATACAACAGGGGCACTTTTTTTGCCCACCTCCTGTTTGTTGTCAGCACTTGTGGGAATCTCCATGAGAACCTTTGCCAGGTTTTCAGCAGATGCATGTTCAAGGTAATATACCCTGACCTTCTCTTCTCCTTTGGGTACCTTTTGATCCAAAAGCTCAATGAGCTGCTTGACCCGCTCTGTTTCGGTTTCACTTGCAAGAAGTACAACGGAGTTTGTCCTCTCGTCAGCCACAAATTTAACCACCATATCAGGATCTTCCTTTCCCTTTTCTCCTCTGCTTCTTGCTGTGAAAATGGTGGAAAGGTTAGTCACAAGTTTTACAGCATCGGCATATTCCACCGGAATGACAGAGATCTTTTTGCCAATTCCCATAACATCAACTGCATTTATGATTTTCAGAAGTCTTTTGATATTGGAATCTGTGTCCGTGACAATCAGCATGTTTGTATCTGAATAGGAGAGTATTACACTTCCCTTGGAGACAAGAGGGGTAAAGATTCTTTTCATCTCCTCGGCTTCAGCATATTTAAGGGATATGATTCTGGTCACCATTCTGTCTGTCTGTGCTGTTGAGTCAGTAAGCAGAAGGCCTGTGGACAATCGGGTATCAAGATTCTGGGTTCTTGCGTCAGCAGATGGAATTATTTTGGTAATATCTCCTGCTTCAACTGCGGAAAAACCGTGAATATTCAGGACTGATTCAAATATTCGGTATGCCTCTTTTACTGAAATTTTCGAAGGAGATATTATGGTTACATTGCCTTTTACACGGTTGTCCACAATAAAATTCTTGTGGGTAAGCTCGCTTATGAACTTGATAAAGAGATTAATATCTACATCATTGAAATCTATTGAGACATATTGATCTTTTGACCCTGCAGAGCCAGATATCAACTCTGTTGGTGATTCTGTGGTATCAGGTTGAAACGCTGTCTCTGATCTTGATATTTTATGTTGTTGAGATGCATTGTTTTGTGGCTCTGTTTTGGATGTTACATCACTCTCTGTCTCTCTATTTGGATTCCCTGTACTATGAGTGTTTTGCCTGACAGCAATTTTGGATTGACTTCTTTTTATGTTATCATCTGCACATGCTGACAAATCAGAGAAAAGTGAAGTTGTGCTCAATAGAGGTAAAATCGTGTACAACAATAAAACAGAGGTTAAACAGATTATCTTTTTGTTTAATTTAAAATCTGAACAGCTACTCAACATGATATAAAATTTCCTTTATCTGACCGCGTCTTCTGATCTGCATCCTTACGTCTTGAGAGTTTTTGAGTCTGTCATACAAAGAGATTGCATCCTCAACAGACTTGATTTCAGTACCGTCCACCCCCATGATAATATCTCCATTCTGAATTCCCATATCCTTGAACATGGAACTCTGCTTGATGCCATATAGCAGAATTCCGTCAGCATTCCCACCGGTAAAATGGGGTTTGGCCCTCACCTGACTCATCAGAGCGTTTATATCCTGCATAGACTCCTCAATTAATGAGCGTTTAATGGATATCTCCATTTTGTCTTCTGATCCCATTGAATGGGAGCTTTTTGAGACACTGCTCTTTGCTGCGGCACGGCTTGATGTGTCTGACAGATTCTCTTCTGTCATCTCTAATTTTTCATCTTTGCCGTTGCGTGAAAGAATGACGCTGAATCTGAGAATTTTTTTAATGATAGCCCCTTCAATCTCATCCCCTTTTTTGTAAAGTGCCTGTTTTTTGTCTTTTTCTGTCTCAATTACCGCATAATCTGTCTCTGTATTTTCTGTGCCGTCACCTCTCTTTTTAAAATGGCCAGACCCTGTTATTTTTCCTGTTTTGTCACTGCCTGTTACGGTTCCCCAGAGTTTCAGTCTGAGATCTGTTTTTTCAAGAGAAGCTATCTCTTTTTCTGATATGGATTCAACCTCTTTATTATCAACAACTTCTCCTGATGTCTTGAATATATCTCTTTTGTGAATAATATCGTAATGGCTTCGTGGCTGAAACAGAGCAGATTTTCCGGAGGAGGGGCTAACTCCTGAAGATCTGGTATCTCTTTTATCTTCAAGCTCCTTGTCATTCGGATATATATCATAAGAAGGTGACTTCATGAGTGAAGCATCTAAATGTTTATAGAGTGTCTGAACTACCAGAAACATTGTGGCTGTTAAAAAGACAATATTCAATAAATTAAATAGATATTTCATGAATGAGCAACTCCGTATTATTTTTTTGATGGCGTAAGTTGTAACTTGACATCATGGTGGTTTAAAGCATAATAAACAGTAAAAAAGGGCATCTTTCATATTAACCCGAAAGTAAGTTTACACTTTTTTGAGCAGATTCCCGAAAATGGAGTGTTTGCTTAAGAAAGTGTAAACTGGAAAATGAAGGATGCCAAAAAAAACAAAGGAGTCTTACTATTGAATACAGATATTAAAATAGCTCTTCCTGAATCATCAGAATCTCGATTCTCAACCCTTCAATCTTCAGAAACAGCAGGGATTCTTTTTCTTGCTCCTGCATTTTTGATCTGGGGATTAAGCCCCATATACTGGAAACTGCTATCTCACGTATCATCCATTGAACTTTTGTTTCAGAGGGTCATATGGTCATCTGTTTTCCTGTATGCCATTGTTCTGTGGCAGGGCAGAAATCATGAAATAAAAAAGATACTGAAAAGCCCATCAACCATGATGAGTCTTCTGGGCAGTACCGTTGTTCTCTCCTTGAACTGGTATCTTTTTATCTGGGCGGTTAACCATGACCAGGTGCTGCAAACAAGCCTTGGATACTACATAAACCCCCTTATCATGGTGCTTCTTGGTATGATCTTTCTTAAGGAACGGCTTAGAAAACTACAGATGATAGCTCTTTTGATTGCCGCAGGTGCGGTTCTGTATTATGCCATCGGACTTGGGCAATTCCCCTGGATCGCTCTTACCATAGCCTTTTCATTCGGTTTTTACGGCCTTTTTCATAAAATGACCGCTGTATCTTCCCTGACCGGACTTCTGGTTGAGACCCTTATTCTCTCAATACCTGCACTTATATTCATCGGATGGTGGGAATTTGAGGGTACATCCGCTCTGTTCAGGGTCAATCTCTCAACTGATCTGCTTCTTGTCGGCACAAACCTGGTAACTGCAGTGCCTCTTCTTCTGTTTATCATTGGTACCAGAAAAAGCACCATGACGACCGTGGGATTCATGCAGTACCTTGCTCCGAGCATCACTTTTCTGCTGGCGGTATTTATCTACAATGAACCTTTTTCACACCAGCGGCTTGTGACATTCATACTGATCTGGACAGCTCTTGCCCTTTACAGTGCGGACTCGTTTTATGCTTTCAGAAAAAGAAAACTATCGTAATAACGCCTCTTCAAGCTCCTGCCTTGTTATTGGCTGGGTACCGACCTTTCCGACAACAACTCCTGCTGCTTTATTTGCAAGAATTGCTGCATCTTGAAAGGAGAGACCAATGGAAATACCTGCTGCCAGCACGGCAATTACGGTATCTCCGGCACCAGAAACGTCATAAACTTGTCTTGCCTGGGTTGGAATCAATAGGGGAGATTTACTCTCTCCGCTGGTTAAACACATCCCCTTAGAACCTCTTGTGACAAGCAGCCATTCGAGAGAATATTGAGTTTTAATACGTTGTGAAACTGATATCAATTCAGCCTCACTTTCAATAATCTCGTTTGCCACAAGATTGAGTTCAGCACTGTTGGGAGTCACGCATGTCGCATACTGGTAACGTTTCCAATCTCTTCCTTTTGGATCTACAAGAACATATATATTGGATTCTTTGCACATTGATATTACAGACTCTGTCATCTCCGGCGTCTGTAGAAGACCCTTTCCATAGTCTGAAAGAATTACAGCATTGTATGCAGGAATTATATCTTTAATCTGTGCGAGCAGAGACTCTTGCAACTCTGTTTTCAACATCTGTATTCTCTCTTCGTCAATACGCAGCAACTGCTGATCCAATGCCATGATTCTGGTTTTGCTGATGGTCAGATGGTCGTCAGCAGTTATCAGCCTGCTGTTTATATTATTTTCCGCCAGCATCTCTTTAAGTTGACTTCCGGCTCTATCATTTCCGCAGATTGCCAGGATATCACTTTGGCAGCCAAGAGATGCTAAATTTAATGCTACATTGCCTGCTCCGCCAAGCATGTATGTTCGTTTCAAAGTCTGGACAATTGGAACAGGTGCTTCAGGAGATATCCGTTCAACTTTTCCCCACAAGTAGCAATCAAGCATTATATCGCCTATCACCAAGATCCTTGATTTTACAAAATCATCTAAATTAATCTTCATTTTCTCTCTTTTTACTTTATGCTGACTTTTTGTACCGGATCACTGTTAATGATATCAAGATCTCTGTTATAGACAGCAGTTTTGATCTCCATCATGCCGAGAAGAGTATGGAACAGGTTATCCTGGGAGTAGTCATTGTCAATGTTTCTCCTCAATCTGTCTCTATCCACTTTGAATCTCTCTCCAAACCAGAATATGGCCGGAATCTCTATCTGTGCTCGTGGGGCAATGTCATAGGGAACGCCATGTAGATAAATTCCGTTCTCTCCAAGGGACTCACCATGATCTCCAAAATAGACCATGGCGGTTTCAAAATTATTGGAATTTTGTTTGAGCAGATTTATGACTCTTGATAAAAAGTAGTCAGTATAGAGAATGGCATTGTCATAGGCATTAACTATATCTTCCCTGGCACAGTCGCTCAACTCGTTTGTCTGACATACCGGCACAAACTTTTCAAAGGATTTTGGGTATCGCTTGTAATATGCAGGTCCATGATTTCCCATCTGGTGAAGCACAATCAGAATATCTTTTTCTTTGTACGTATCAATATATCTCTGAAGTCCGTCGAGCATTCCAACATCCCTGCACTCAATGTCATCACACTCAGGGTTTGTTTCCGGCTTTTTAAACTCCTCGTAGTCAACTCTGAGGGCAACATCCTTGGAGTCAGAATTGTTGTCTCTCCAAAGCACGCTTACACCTGCATGGGAGAGCACATCCAGTACATTTTCACTTGATTTTGCCTTTTTATCGGTGTAGCCGGATCTTCCAAGGTTTGAAAACATGCATGGCACAGAGATAGCTGTTGTGGTGGCACATGATAACACATTTGAAAAACTGATTACATCCTCCTGTTTCAAAAGAGGATTTGTCTCCCGATGATAACCGTTAAGAGAGAAGTGGTCGCTTCTTGCAGCTTCCCCTACTACCATAATAATCAGTTCTGGCACTGTATCAGAGGGTGAATTTACAGCATCTCTTCCCAGAGGCACAATTACGGTATTTTTCTCCTTAAAGGATTCATGGATATATTTTCCTGCGGAATATATGTAATATATGGGGTTTGAATAGTAGCGAAGAGGCTTGTGTTCGCGTAAAAAAGATGTGTAGAATCTGCTGAATGCGAGGAATATTACCACTGTACAAATCAGTAATATCCCTGCAATTTTAAGTTTGGACATTATCTCCTGTTTGAATGGCCTTTGGATCACTTCTGTTTTCCAAACAAGAAATGCCGGTAAAATTCCCAGAAACAGAAAGTAGAAAAGAAGTTTGGGGCTTAAAAGTTCAAGAGATTCATTGGCATTGGTCTCAAGGATGTTCTGCATCATATGGGTACCTATGAAGACATTGTAGGTATCCATGAAGTAGGCAGCTAAGGATGAAATGAGCAGAAGAATAGCAAGAATCGGTTTTACTGTATATCTTGAACAGACAATATTTAGCAGAAATGCTATCAAAATTGATAGAAGAATCGGTATAGACAAAAATTGAACAAGATGTGCCGATGTTATTGTGTATGTACGAAGTACATTTCTGAAAAAAGCAAAGTTGTCAAATATTACAAAAAAAAAGGATGCCCACATAGTCAATTGTGGTATGGTCACTCTTCTTGAAATCATCAATTAACTCTGTATAAATTTAATATAATTCTGTTTTTTGTGTTTAATCTGGCATAATTCTTTTGCATAATAAATTATTACCCTATATGACTCTGAGAAGAGTTTGTTTGTTAAGGTGTTGTTAAAGCAAATGCTTCAGAAAAAAACTTTTAATTTATAAATTTTGGAGTATTATTTGAAAATTGTTTGCTGTCAAGTCAATCCAATCAATTGCTTGTGAGAACTTGTCAATTTCCTGAAATACGATTCAGGTTATTATTATTCTGATCAACGAACTCTGGCTTTATAAAATAATTAGAAGTAAACATGGGAACAATATGCGAATTGCTGTCATTTCAGATATTCATGGCAATATTGAGGCGTTTGCAACGGCTCTGAAAGATATTGAACTGCAGGTTGTGGATAAAATCATCTCCCTGGGGGACAATATTGGATATGGGGCTGATTCCGAGGCTGTTGTTCAGCAGATGATAGAACGAAGTATACCATCTGTTTTGGGTAATCATGAACTGGCCTGTATAAATGAAAAAGTTTATAAGTGGTATGTCGGGGATGTAAAACGATCTTTGGATTACACTCTATCGAAACTGTCACTGTCATCAGTTGAATATTTAAAGGGATTGAAAGTCAATCTTTCTCAGTATCTGGCCTTTTTTGTACATGGATTCTGGCCGGATTCTGTTCGACATTATCTTCACCAGATTTCAAACTTTGAACTGCTCCATACGTTTAAGCAGATGAAAGAGTCAATCTGTTTTTTAGGGCACACACATAGATTAAGCCTTGTTTCTCATACAAATGGCGATATTCAGGTCAGACCATTGAATCCTGGTTTTGTTCAGCTTGACAAAGATAAGAAATATATAATTAATGTTGGAAGTGTTGGCCAGCCTCGTGACGGTGACCCAAGAACCAAATATGTAATCTGGGATACAGAAAAAAATTGTCTGCACATTCGATATCTAGACTATGACAATAAAACAGCAGCCCTAAAAATAGTGGCTGCGGGCCTACCTTTAAAATACGCTCAGGTTGTAGATCAAGAGATAAAATTATAATCAAAAAGATAGTTGAAGGCATTAGCAGCCCAAATAACCGGCATGGCCGGAGCGGGGTATTGGCTCTCGGCCACAACAAAGAATGAAAGTCATATAATCACGGCTACTTAAAGAGACTTTCACATAAATATCATTGATATCGTGAAGAGAGGAGTAGACCATAAGTATACTCTTCAGTGGAACAAAGTTTTTTACAGGGTCAAATTTTTACTTTGCAGCCTTAACTTCATCCCATATTTTTGAATAGAGTTCATTTTTTTCACCAAGATCAGACATTGCCTCACATTTTTTGAGTATTTCATCAGGCATGAGTATTGCGGGATTGCCTTTTATCTCATCGCTCAGATATTGATATGCCTCTTTATTCGGTGCAAGATAATAAATATACTCTATATTTTCGGCAGCAACCTTGCCATCCAGCATAAAGTTTATAAATTTATACGCAAGTTCAGTATTTTTTGCGGTTTTTAAAATTACCATATTGTCACTGGCAAGGGTTGTCCCTTCTTTTGGAATTGCATATCCTATATCTTTGTTTTCCGACATTACCTGATATATATCTCCGCTATATCCCTGAGAAAAATAGAACTCCTGTGAGACTAATCCATTTTTATACTGATCGGCTTCAAACTTGGCAAGATTGTGCTTCCATCCGATTAGAACTTTTTTTGCTGATTCAAGCTCCATTATATTTGTTGTATTTATGCTGTAACCCAGATATTTCAAAGCTGCCCCTATAGCTTCTCGCATATCATTTAGCATCGTCATTCTTCCTCTGTGTTTTGAATTGGCAAATATATTCCACGAGGGTTCAAAATTATCTCCGGCTTTTGATTTAAGATATCCAATTCCGGTATTGCTTATCATGTACGGAACAGAAACTTCCTGGTTTTCATCAAGTGAAAAAGGGGTATATTTTTCATCAAGATTTTTAAGGTTAGGTATCTTTGTGTGATCCAATTTTAGAAGAAGCCCCTCTTTTTCCATTACATTAACCATGTAGCCGGACGGGAAGACAATATCATAACCTGCTGCACCAGCCTTAAGTTTGGCATACATTGTTTCATTGGAATCAAAGTAATCTAGAATGATCTTACAGTTATTTTCATCTTCAAAACGTTTGACAAGGCTCTCATTTATGTAATCAGACCAATTGTATATATATAGCTCCTTTTTTTCAGGGGCACACCCTGAAAAGAGCGATGTTAGAATCAATATAGAAGTTATCAATAGTGTTTTAGTCTTTTGCATTACGCTCTCCTCATATTCAAACGTTGATATAAAAGTGCAATTAAAAATGTTATTAAAATAAATAGTGTCGATAGAGCATTGATAACCGGTGGCGTTCCGAATTTGATCATACTGTAAATCTGCAAAGGCAAAGTCGATGATCCAGGTCCTGCTGTGAAAAAAGTGATTATAAAGTCATCCAGTGAAATCGTCAATGCAAGCATCCCTCCTGAGATGAGTCCTGGAGAAAGAAGCGGAAGGTATATTCTGCGTAAAATTATTCCAGGAGAAGCTCCAAGATCCTGTGCCGCTTCAACTACACGGAAATCAAAATCTTGCAGGCGGGCAAGTACAGTCACAGCAACATAACTTACACAAAATGTTATATGTCCTAATATTACAGTAAAAAGGCTCAATTGAACCTTTAAAGCAATAAAAAATAGTAGAAGACTCATCCCCATTAAAATATCAGGAATAATCAAAGGCAGTGTAATCAATGTACTATGGATTTTACTGATTCTAGATTTAAATCTGAAGAGAGCATATCCAGACAATGTACCCAATACCATTGAAACTGATGTTGAGATACCGGCTACAATCAATGTGTTTTTAATAGAGTGCCAGATAGTTTTGTCGCTGAATAATTTATCATACCATTTTAAAGAGAAACCTCCCCATACACTCCCAAAACGTGAAGAGTTAAATGAGTTGATCACGAGTATAAATATAGGAAGATAAAAAAAAAGAAGCACAACTACTGTTATGATAAATGTGAATTTGCTCTTTTTCACTGCATCACCTTTGGCCTCTTATGCCTTGCAATTGCCTCTGTTAAATTTGATTTTTTAATAAATATACGGATTAGCCCTGGAAGAATGACAGCCAGAATTAGCAGAGTTGAGAGAGCACTTCCTTTGGGAAGATTTCTGTCAATAAAAACCATCTGTGCAATTTTATTGCCCAGCATCTCTCCATCAGGGCCACCGACCATATCAGGAATAACATATGATCCCAATGCCGGAATAAAAACAACCATGACCGCAGAAATTATCCCCTGGCTTATTCCTGGAAGGAAAATTTTTACAAATGATCGTACAGCACCGCTTCCAAGGTCCCGGGCTGCTTCAATTAATCTGAAATCAAATTTTTCAATAGCAGTATATAAAGGCAAGATTGCAAAAGGCAGATATGCGTAAACTAGAACAAGCAGTACCGCCCCTTCATTATATAAAAGTGAACCATTTTCTGGAACCAATCCAAAAGTGAAAAAGATCTTTTTAAGAAAACCTTCTGGATGTAGGACTGTTTTCCACGCATATATCCTAATCAAAAAATTTGTCCAGAACGGGATAACGATCAACAACAGAAGCAGATTCTGGATTTTTGCATCAGCCTTAGCCATGTAGATTGCAACAGGCATTGCAAGTAATAGACATATGATTGTTGTTAGCAGACTCAACTTAACTGTCCGCCAAAGTATTACAGCAAAATATGAGTTCATTATGTCAGAGAATCCATTAATCGACCAACCGACCCCAATTCCTCCAAAAGGATCTGGATTTTTGAAACTGATCAGCACAACTATTACTGTCGGAATCATAAAAAACACAAGCAGCCACAGCAAAGATGGAAGAGATAATTTTATCTCATTTGAAATTTTAAATTTCATGATGCCGCTTTTTTTCAAATTCATAATCATCATCAAGTTGTTCATCATCACCTATATCTTCAGCAAGAAGATCACCATCTTCGGGCATTGTCAGCATCTTTTCATCATCAAGATGATATCGTTCAAGCATGAATCCATCATCTGCATGCCAGCTCAGCCACACCTCATCGTCCCATTTAAGAGGTTTCTCATCAAGCTGAAAATGGTGATGATGCTGCTGTGCTGAGATCATCCACTCTCCAGATCTTACCCAGTACTTTGTTGAACCACCAAGATAGACAAGATTCTCAACAACCCCTTTTATTATATTCATTTTATGATTAACAGATGGAGATTGACTTTGCATCATTATTTTTTCAGGTCGTACACTAACATGTACCATATCCCCAACTGCTCTTTCGCTGTCGTTGAAGCATATAGCCTCTGGCAAACCGTCTATTGAAAGTCTGCTGTAATTTTCTGGCAAAATCTCAATTACCCGTCCATCAAAGAAATTTGTATCACCTATAAATGCAGCTGTAAAACTGCTGACCGGACTTTCATAAATTTCTACTGGACGTCCTATCTGCTCTATTTTTCCTTCATTCATAACTGCCATACGGTCGCTAAGACTCATGGCTTCGCTCTGATCATGCGTGACAAAAAGAAAGGTGATGCCTACTTCGTCATGTATCTGGTCAAGTTCGATAAGCATTCTTTGCCGTAATTTAAGATCAAGTGCTGCAAGAGGTTCATCCAGCAGAAGTATCTGAGGTTTATTAACTAAAGCTCGTGCAATTGCAACTCGCTGCTTCTGACCTCCGCTTATCAATGCTGGCTTTTTATCAGCGTGATCTTGCATCTGTATTAAATCAAGCATAAAATCGACCTCTTTTTTAATTTCAGATCTGCTTTTTTTTGCAACCTTAAGGCCAAATGCTATATTTTCACGTACCGACATATGAGGGAAGAGGGCATAATTTTGAAATACAGTGTTTACCTTTCGTTTGTTTGGAGGAAAATTTGAGATATCAGTTCCATCAAGAATTATTCTGCCTGCATCAGGAGTTTCCAAACCGGCACATAAACGTAAAAGTGTTGTTTTTCCGCATCCGCTGGGGCCAAGGAGAGAGAATACCTCCCCTTGATTTATGGATATTGTAACATTGTCAATTGCCTTGTATTGGCCGAACGATTTATGAATACCGTCAAATATCAAAAAATCTTTCATCAAGGTCTCCCGCCTCGCAGAAATTTCATTTTAGAGTAGACACAGATTGCACCTGTATTTTTTATGTGAAAGTCTCTTTAAATAGCAGTAATCATGCGACTTTCATCCTTAGTTATGGCCAAGAGCAACACCTCGCTCCTGCCATGCCGGTTTATATGAAAGTCTCTGTAAGGATCTGTTTTTATGAAGACTTTCATCCTTAGTTGTGGCCAAGAGCAACACCTCGCTCCTACCGTGCCGGTTATATCAAAAATCTGTTTTTTGTTGAAAATTGAGACTGGCATTTATCCAGAATTTCATTAATACCATTAAATACAGATATGAAGTCTGCCGGTAAATCCGCACCTGAGCATCTCCTCATTGTATCGCCATTTCTGTATGCAAAGATAACATCATGAATCTCTTCAATAGGTCTGACAACATTTTTAGACAGATTCCTGTTAAAAAGCATTCCGGCAAAGAAGACGCATGTTGCCATGAATACAACGCCCCAGGCTCCTGCCTGTCCGAATTGACGGGCACGGAGGTCGGCAATTACCATGGCCTCCCTATTAATCTTTCCAAGAAGGATAATCGCCGCAACTGTTTGCTCTTTAGCTTTAATATCACCCTTAAAAGCCTTGGGAGAGTGGGAGTTTATCATCTCGATTGCCGCTGGCTCTTCCTCTTCTGTGATGTTGTTTCTCGCACGATTGAGAGCCTCCTGAAATGTTTCACTCAGTGGTCTGTTAGTATCTGCATCATCAGATATCACCGCAAGTGATGCAAGCATCTCCTCACAGGCTTGCAAAGAGTGCTCGTTCTGTTCAATAATCTCCTTGATTGCAGGAGACATACGCATGAAAATCCAGATGGAGCCAAGTGCCATAAGAATATTAAGTCCGATAAGCATCCAGGCACCGATACGTGTTGCTTGTGCAAGACGCATTTTACGTTACTCCTTAAACCCATTTATCAATTTGGGAATAGCTGCTTCATTTGACACTATTATCAGATTGTCATTCTTATGCAGCGGTTCAGTTGCTGATGGCTGCAACATTCTCTTTGACTCACCACGACGGATAGCCACCACCATAACCCCAAATCTCTTTGGAAGGGCAAGATCAATCAAGTTTTTTCCAACCATGGATGGCTGGACGCATATTTCTGTTAGAAGAAGGTCATCTCCAAGTGATCTGTCAGCAATAACATGTCGGTAAAGAAGCCTGTTGGCAAAACGTTTTCCAAATTCCTGCTCTGGATTAATTATCTGATGTGCACCCACTAATGATAAAATCCGCTGATGCATCTTGTCATTTGCCCGTGCGATTATTAAGGGGGCTCCCATCTGCCGGAGCAGAGCGGTACATATAATGGAAGCCTCCTTTGAATCATCACCTATTGCACATACAACAGCGTCACGCTTGCCCGGCTCAAGACGGGCAAGTTCTGTCTCATCTGTGGCATCCATCACAAGGGCTTCAGTGACAAAAAGAGAAGCCTCTTCTACCAAAGACTTTTGGGTGTCCACAGCCAGAACTTCCGCACCTTTTTCGGAAAGAGTTCTTGCTAAAGACATTCCGAATTGCCCAAGGCCGATAATAAATATCTGTTGTGACATGGTAATTTGCCTACTCTTTCTTGGGTTTTAGCCTTATCAAAAGCTCTCCCTGTTTTACATTCTGTCCGTTTTTAACTGGAAGTTCTTTAACCACTCCATCAAGAGTGCTGGTGATATTGTTAAGCATCTTCATGGCTTCAAGTGTCATCAGAAGATCATGTTCTTTAACTGCATCATTTTCCTTCACATGAACTTCGGTTATTACTCCCGTCATTTTTGCTCTTATCTCTCCCATTTCAGCAAGCTCAGCAATCTGTTTGGGGGTAAGCTCAATTTTTTTGGCCACTTTGTCATTTTCCTTTTCGTTGCTATAGACAAATGGCTCAGGATGATGGTCGATTGTAAGGTAGGTAACGGTATCATTATCTACTACACTACTGGCTCCAAATATAACCTGATGTTGTTTACCTTTGTAATCTTCAAAATTAATAACCTCCCCTGATGAGAATCCACCCTGTTTGAACCATATTTCCGGAGGTAAGACATAAGTTTTACCGTACTCTTCCTCAAATTTTAAGAATTCAACAGTATCTCTTGGGTGCTGCAGATAAAGGACAACCTCTTCCATGTCACAGCAGCGGTTTGTCTCTTGTTCAAGTTTCTGTTTTTCCGAATCTATATCAACCGGAAGACAGGTTTCGCAATATGCTTCATTTTTTAAAATACTTTTCCATTCAGGGCCAAATACGGCACTATAGATCTCATCTGAAGGTCTTCTGAATGGAAATGGTCCGTATCTTTCAAGCATTAAATCTTTAAGATCCTGGGAAGCATTTTCATATCTCTTGCCACTTAACACATGAGCTACTGATGTAGTCCACAAAATCTGAGAGCCTGGAGTTACGCTCCAGAAATTGCCAAGTTCAATATGAACCTTTGGAAGCTCTTTCATCAGTATCTCAGGCATTTTGTCCAGAAAACCACCCTTTATAGCTTGTTCAAAACTTGAACCCATAGCTCCTCCTGGAAGTTTATGGGTATGAACTGTTGGATCGAAACCTTTGAACTGAGATTCAAACTGTGAATAGGCAGGTCTTATTTTTTTCAGTTTATTGCTGGTTTCAATAACAGCATCCAGATTGATCCCTTCTGCATTATGCCCCTCTTCTGCAAGAACATTAACAACCGTCATCATAGGCGGAGGGCCAAAAAAGCCTGTCATAGCATGGTCGGCAGCATCAATAATTTTTGCACCAGCTTGAACAGCCGCAACAATTCTTCCTATATCATTGCCGTCTGTATTGTGGCCGTGATAATGGATGATCAGCTCTGGTAAAGAATCTTTTAGTGCACTTATTAAGCGATAAATACGTGCTGGAGTACCTAACCCTGAATGATTTTTAACAGCAAGGATAATGTCTGTACCCGTAACATCCATGATCTCTTTGGCCTTGCTGACATAGAATTGATCAGTATGTTCAGGGCCTGTCGAAAAACAGATAGTTGGTTCCAGGTATTTTCCAGCTCTTTTGACCTCTTCAAAAACAGGGATCATGTTAGGCACATGATTCAAGAAATCAAATACTCTCCATACTTCAACATATTTTGCAAACTCCTGGATGGTCATCCGAATAACGTTTTCTGGATAGGGACGGTATCCAAAGAGATTAACTCCGCGGCAGAGGGTCTGAAACATGGTGTGTGGCATTTTTTGCCGAAGAAGTCGAAGTCGCTCAAAGGGGTTGATCTGCTTTCTGAGAAGATCAACATGAACACTTGCTCCTCCTGTAATTTCCAAAGAGAAAAATCCAGCAGCATCTCTTTCTGATGCTACTGCAAAATCAGTATTCGGAAGAATTCTGTTCTTGAAATCAGACTGAGACAGATCTCTTGCCGTGTTGGTAATAAAATATCCCTTTGATTCCCGCAATATACGGAGACCATCGCCTGGGGGAGTATCGGGTAAAATTCTATTAAACATTTTATTGGTATCCTTAAAATTATTTGGTATCCCTACAGTTTACAAAGTAGGTATATTTTAAAAGTCATCACTTTTACCATGAAAATAGATTCTGATTTTCATGATTCGGGGTGGCCACATAACGTCCATGAAAGTTTATTTGATTTTTAACTGTTTTTCTATCAAGACATAAGCAGTTGATCTGCAATGATTGTTCTATTGAACTTCCAGAAAAAGCAGGAAGGCGTAATAGGGCAAAAAAATTATAATGCAAAAGGGTTCTGTTTTTTATGGTTAATATGCCCCAGCAATTTAGCTATTTTTGCCTCTTCTCTTTCCATTGATCGGTAATCGAAAAGCTCAGGATGTCTTTCTATGTATTCAGTATCGAATTGACCTGACAGGAACTCTTTGTCCTGAACTATCTTGATGTAGAACGGGATAGTTGTTCTAGGACCTACTATTCTGAAATTTTTCAAAGCTCTTTCAAGGCGACTGGTAGCATCAGCCCATGTAAATCCATAAGCAGTCAACTTGACTAATAGAGAATCATAATCCGGTGGAATTTTATATCCTTGATATACCATTCCGTCCAACCTTATACCTGGGCCTCCTGGTGACTGATAAACCGAAACAACTTTATCACTTTCAGGGGCAAAATCCTGTTGTGGGTTTTCAGCATTAATTCTGACCTCAATGGCATAGCCTCTGCAGAATACATCGCTTTGGGATATGTCAAGGGGCATCCCTCGTGTTATCCTTATTTGGCGTCTTACAATGTCAATTCCGGTTATCACCTCTGTCACAGTGTGTTCTACCTGAAGGCGGGTGTTAATCTCAAGAAAATAGTATGTATCATCATGATCTAACAAAAATTCCACGGTGCCTGCGTTTCTGTAACCTGAATGTTTTGCTAATTTGACCGCAGCTTCACATATCTCTTTTTCAAGGTCAGGATTTATCATACCGGGAGCTATCTCGACAAGTTTTTGATGACGACGCTGGATAGAGCAGTTTCTTGCTCCCAGATGAACAACATTACCATAGTTGTCAGCTAAAATTTGAACCTCAACATGTCTGGGGCGTACCAATCCTTTTTCAAGATAAAGACGCCCATCTGCAAAACATGAGATTGCCTCTTTTTCAGCTAATGGAAGTTGTTCCAAAAGTTCAGCATCGCTGTTTACACGCCTTATCCCTCTTCCTCCTCCACCTGCGACAGCTTTTAGCATAACGGGGTAGCCATGTTGTTTGGCAAAATCAAGTGCAGATGCAACACCCTCTTTTCCTTTGGCAAGAATGGGGCTTCCAGGAATTATTTTGATTCCTGACTCCTGTGCAAGTTTTCTTGCAATGGTTTTATCTCCCAAATCTTGAACTACCTGTACCGGCGGTCCTATAAAAACCAGCCCTGCTTTCTCACATGCACGGGGCAGATCAGGGTTTTCAGCCAGAAATCCATATCCCGGGTGCACTGCTTGACAACCGCTTTTTCTGGCTGCCCAGATAACTCTGTCAATATCTAAATAGTCTTTGCGGGGCCCAGGACCAATCCATACAGCTTCATTTGCAATATGAATATGACGCGATTCCTGATCAGGAGTCTCATAGATAGCTACAGCTTTTATCCCCTCCTCTATAACAGCACGACAGATTCTTATGGCTATCTCCCCTCGATTGGCAATCAGAATCTTTTTAAAGTCTTTTACATTGTTCATTTTTTCATACTCCACTTCTAAAAAGGTTTATAGGTTCTATTCTAAAATATTTGTAAGAGCTGTTCACAGCTATCCTATTTATATCCTCAAAAACGACACCTTGCTATCATTTACAGGCAAATCTCCATCTGTCTGAATCAGGATGGCCAGGATTTACAGGATGGACAAGATGTTTATCCTTTAAATCCTTTCATCCTGAATATCCTGATTCA
>JADGBC010000037.1 GCA_015231705.1 Desulfamplus sp.
GTTTTTTTTCATCTGCAAAGGCATAAAAGAGACATAAAGAGCACCTTTCTCAAAGAGCCTCTCCATGATATAGCCTGATATCTCAGGGTTCATGTCATCAATGGCTGTCTCAATTATATAAATAATCTCTTTGAATATATTGGGATTACTTAAATCTTTGATTAGACTATACTCATTTATAATGTTTTGGTTTGCTGAACTACGATCCTTTGTAATCTTTACAACAGGCTCACCCGTTATTACACGCAGAATATTGGGAAGTCCTGATGCAGATTTCCTTTTGCCTGAGCCATATCCTGTATCTCCAATAACCATATCGGGAATCTCTCCAAAATCCTGAGTGAGTGTGGTTATAATGGCGGCTCCAGTCGGGGTTACAAGCTCCATTTCAGAGTCTGATGCTTTTACAGGAATACCTTTTAGTATCTTCAAGGTTGCAGGAGCAGGTACTGGTATCACTCCATGGCTGCATTTAACTGCCCCTTTTCCAACTGAGAGAGCTGATCCATAAACTCTTGTAATGCCGAGATACTCTATGCACAAGAATGTGCCTGTAATATCAACAATTGCATCCACGCCCCCTACCTCATGAAAATGTACCTGTTCAACTGGCGTGCCATGAACAGAAGATTCAGCAAGGGCTATTTTTTCAAAAGCCTTAAGAGTTGAAGATTTGACATACTCGGAAAAAGGGGAGGCGGAAATCAGTTGTTTGATCTGGTGATAATTTCTGGAGTGAGCATGGTGATGCTTTGAATGGTTATGACAATGTGATTCGTGTTGATGAGATGAATGTGAATCAGAGAGCGTATGGGAATGCGACTCAGAGTGAGCATGGGAGTATGAATCAGAGTTGCGGTGATCATGATTTGTATGGCCGATCACACTCTTTTTTTCATCTACAAACAGATTAATCGCCTTGATGCCATTATGCCAGATATTTTCGACTCTTATATCAGCATCCGGAAGGGGCATCTCTTCAAATTTTTTTTTAAGCCACTCAACAGGAACTCCCAGATCAACAAGTGCCCCGAGAGTCATATCTCCACTGATGCCGGAAAACATATCAAAATAGGCTATCATTATTTGGTGAAATCCTTGTTTTCAACAGCATGAAGTCTTAAAATTTCAATAAGAAGACGTGCTGTATTTTCCATATCTTCGAGCTTGATTGATTCTCTTACCGTATGCACATCTGTCATTCCAGTACCCAGAACTCCTGTCACAACACCTTTTTTGAAGAATATGTTAGCATCTGCTCCGCCGCCTATTGTCTTGGACTTCATCTCTTTTCCAAGATTGTGGGCAGCCTTGCGGGCAAGCTGCACAACAGGATGGTCATCAGGAATGTGGGTTGCAGAAAAATCATTTTCAAGTTCTATTTCAACCTTTGGCATATCACCGTTGACGCTTTTTTTCCATGATTCTGCTGTTTGACGGAATGTATTTAAAATATGTTCTGTCGTAGATTTAAGTTTTTCCTCGTTATGGCTTCTGACCTCTCCGTGGATTGTGACTAAATCCGGCACAATATTAGTAGCTTTCCCACCCTGAATTGTCCCAAGATTGCAGGTGGTTTCATGGTCAATTCTGCCAAGTTCCAGTTGGGATATCGCCTTTGAGGCCACTGCAATAGCATTGATTCCCTTTTCCGGTGCTGCTCCTGCATGGGCATCTTTACCGTGAACTGTAATGACAAATCGGTTTGCGGCAGGAGCCCGTGTTACAATGCCCTCAGTGTCTGTCGAGTCGAGAATATATCCTGTTTTCGCATCAATCATACCAAGATCAAAATGCTTTGCACCCAGAAGTCCAACCTCTTCACAAACTGTAAGAACAATCTCTACAGGCGGGCAGGGAAGTCTGTTTTCAAGAATAACGTCCATAACCTCAAGGATAATAACAATGGCGGATTTATCGTCAGAGCCAAGTATAGTGGTGCCATCACTTCTGAAAACACCATCTTTGAATATAACCTTAACGCCCCGTCCAGGCTCAACAGTATCCATATGGCCAGAGAGCATAATTGGAGTTGTATCTGTATTGCCCTTAAATTTTGCAACAAGATTGCCACAGTTCCCGCCAATTTTTTTGCCGGCATCATCAATCAAAACTTTTGCCCCCATCGAGATCAGGATCTCTTTGAGTTTTTCAGCAATCTGTGCCTCCTCTCTGGAAACAGAGTCAATCTGTGCGAGCGTGGTAAATCTTTTTATCATTCTTTGGCTGTTTATCATTCAAAAAACTCCTATCTATTAATTGTGTTGCCAACTAAAAAAGAGTGATGCATAAAAAAAGGGAATATATACCGGAAAAAATAATAAAACAAATATATACCGGAAAAAAATAATAAAACAAATTGACAAAACCTGGCAATATATATAAACAACTTTATAAATTTTCAAGACTCTCCTCTCGGAAGTGCCCGGCTCACTGGTGGGGCCCTCGGACTTCAAATCCGATGTGGGGCGCTAAAACCGTCCCGGGTGGGTTCGATTCCCATGCACTTCCGCCAAATTCTGTTTTATTTCACACCATTAAGATGCATCCCTCGTTGTAGTTCATAGCAGATTTTTTTCAGCTTTATAACTATATTCCGTTGCTACATTCAATTGCTGATTGGGGGGGCTTTCCTCGTTGAAAATCATTTGAAAAGTAACTGAGAATGGACGCCAGTATGCCGGTATTGTAAAAGAGTTTAGATGGAAGCCCTACAACAGCTTCAAGGATATCAATTTTTAATATCAGCTTCTTTGATCTCTTGTTCGCTGATCTCTGGCTCACTGAACAAGGATTCTTGTGGGGCAGGTAGTAGAGGCTTGGCTCTATCTACTTCAACACTGGATACAGATACGCCATCGTCACTCCATATGAAAGACTCGCCGTTTAAGATGATTTTTTCTTTATTGAACCAGACGGTTAAATCGTCTGGATCCTTCTCTATTTTTTCAGTGTCAATACCTGGAGTACCCACTTTAAATAGATTATTTGTATACTTTATAATTTTAGATAATTGTTCATCAGAGCGAATGATTTGAGAGTTAAAGACCATTTTTATATTGTAATCTTCTTTCTCTGTTCTGTCTGTTGCAAGTTTTTCACAAACCAGAGAGATGGATATCTCAGCAAAATGTTTTTTCTTTATAAATGACTTGATAGGGAATACATTTTTGAAAGTCAACACCGTCATTTCAGGAAGATCAGGCATCACGGATGCATCAACAGGATTTAGCTCTTTATCATCAGCTTCACTTTTGAAATGCAACGTAACTAATGCGTTTTCAACCATCCAACGAGTTGGTAAAAAGAGCAAGATATTGTTGCCCTTAAAAAGATTTAGGGGATTGAAGATCGATTTGTCAGTGGTTTGCAACAACACGCGGTCGAATTCAGGTTGTATTTTTTTTAAAATATCACTGTTTCGGATCTGCCCATACAGCCATAGAAGATCATAATTTTTGACCTTGTCATTTTTGAGCACCATATCCATAATGCGATTGAATAGATCAGGTTTAGCGTTCAACAGCAAGGCAGGGCCCACTCTTCTGATCATATCAGGAGAGTCTATGAAGGAGATATGACCATTATCCAGATTACGCAGAATAAGTTTTCCAGCAATATCAGAATCTCCCATATTTGCATACTGAAGAGCAGCAAAAAGTATATTACCCCAGTCAGAATCATTAGAGTTTGATAAAATTAAATCCAAATCTTTTTTAATTTCTGATTCTGCTTTGGCCTGTTCCGCTATCAGCATGGTTTTGTGCATGGCAACAGAGGCGGCATAAGGATCTTTTCTCAATATCCTTTGATGGATCTGTTGAAATTGTTTGAAACAGCTAAGAGCCTCTTCATTTCTACCGCTTTCTTGTGCTGCTTCACCGCGGTAATACCAGTAAGGTGGAAACTTCTGAAAACTGTTTTCAATCCGCTCCAGTTTACGATACCTTCTTTCAAGGTCAGGTTCTTTAAGAATATCAGTGTAATCACTGATCTGTTTTTCATCCAGCCGCCACTCATCAGGAAAATTATATCGCCTCATCAGCTCCCATGAATATTTCAGCAGCTTTTTGTAAAAATTATTAAGTCCCTCCATGGTTTTTACTTCTATTGCCCATTTCCCTTCCTCTTTTTCTCTATTGTATGAATCCATTTGTGCTCGATAGTTGAAATAAAATGAGCCGGTAGAAAGAATAGCAGTTAGAACAGTAGTATAAGGATTTATAAGTATATCTGTATCTAAAATCCTCGACCTGACTCTATTTTTAAGCTCGTTTTGAACATTTTTGTCAAAACGGCTCAAGAGATGTTCCCGTTCCCCCTCTTTAATTTTAGAACTTGTGAGAAGATCCATCAGTTCCTGAAGCAGCGTTATGATGTCAGCGTCAGGAATATTGCTCAAATTCAGATTATTGATAATGGTATTATATTCCTGATCAAGAACCATCTTGTCATTGTAATTCATAATATGAGTCAAAGAGACCGCAATTAAATTTAAGGACTGCAATACCTGAAGCTGAGTCTGCTCCTTATTGAGTTCAGCCCTTACTTCTCCTGAGAGAAACACTCCTGACAGCAAGATAAAAATAATAATTATTAACGAATTTAAATTTTTTATGACTGTTTTTTCAAAGATATACATTTTCTATTTTTCCATCACTTTATAAATTGGATTCTACTTTAGCCTTTGACAATTTAAATTGATTAAGTGCTTTTTGCTCAATCTTTTCACCATCTTCAGTGCTGTGAAAAAGAGAGGAGTCTGCCGACAAGTTGCCTTTGACAATTGCTTCTGGCTCGTTCAGGTTAGGGATATCAATGAATCAATTTCCTTGACATTCACGGTTTATAAGTGTTCTGATCCTTGCTTGTATCTTAATATGCTTATAAATTCAATAAAATAACATCTGTATATAAATATGGTGAGAATTCTGTATAACCGGCACATGGAGACTCTAACAGGACTTCAAGTACCTGAACTAAAGTTTTTTCCGGTTAAAATTTTGAATATGGACTTGAAATCTACCAAATTCATTGTTGAATAGAGGAAAAAATTTATCTCCAGGCACTTACCGTAGATCTGATGATAATAACTGAAAAGAAAAGGAGCGTCAGGATATGGCTTCATTGAACAGTACATTTTTTAATGACAGACACAGGGCACTTGGTGCCACAATGGTGGATTTCGGCGGGTGGGATATGCCGGTACAATATGCAAAGGGGGTTATTCAGGAGCATCTTATTACCCGAAAACATGCAGGACTCTTTGATGTCTCCCACATGGGCCGTTTTATCATAAGCGGTGATGATGCCTTGCCCTTTCTTCAAAATGTACTGAGCAATAATGCTCAAGCTCTTGAAGTTGGGGAGAGTCAATACACAATTATTCCTGATGCTGATGGCAATGCTGTTGACGATGCCTATCTCTACCATTTTCATGCAGATAGCTGGCTTCTGGTGGTGAATGCGTCCAATCGTGAAAAGGACTGGAACCATTTCAGGCAACAGGCTGAAAATTTCAGTGATCTCAATCTACAGGATCACACCTTTGATATGGGGATGCTAAGTCTTCAGGGGCCGTCATCCAAAAAGATAATGACAGACATTATTGAATCTGGAAGTCTGCCTGTTCCTTTAAGAAACAAGTTGAGCAAAGTGACCATTGCAGGAGCACCTGTGATGATTGCCAGAACGGGTTATACCGGAGATCCTATCGGGTTTGAGCTTTTTATGGAGAGAGGTGATGCTCTTGCAATATGGGACATGCTCATTGATAATAAAGCAGAACCCATAGGGCTTGGGGCAAGAGACACTCTTCGTCTTGAGGCCTGCCTGCCTCTGTACGGACATGAGTTTGGTCAGGATCCGGAGAATAAACCGATTCCCATTTTTGCCTGTCCACTTGCAAGATTTGCTGTAAGTTTTGCTCCGCAGAAGGGCAATTTTATCGGCAGATCAGCTCTTTTTGAACAGTTTCTGGCATTGAAACGAATTACAGATTTTGACTATTCAGATATAAAAGCCCTTCCAAGGGTTATTGTTCCTGTTGCCGTTACAGGAAGAGGCATTGCAAGAGCAGGGTGTGAGGTTTTAAGAGAGGGTAATCTTGTTGGCCACATCACCAGTGGCACCATGGTTCCCTTCTGGAACACTCAAGGAGGAGGGATCGCTTCCGTATTTACTGAGGATATTGAAAAAAGAGCCATTTGTCTTGCCCTTGTTGATGCTGATGTGGTGCAAGGGGACCAGCTTGAGATTAAAATTCGCAAAAACATGACTCCTGCCGGGATTGTGGTGCCATATCACATGAGAGCCGAAGCTCCGCCCACTGCACGGGCAATCATGTGGAACATGCTTGGTCAGGAGATCTCGCCTTTAGATATGGATGGTTCTGATGCAATAACAAAAGAGAGGTCAAATACCGGGCTATCAAATTCTGATGCGATGACAAAAAAGTCTGATGCGATGACAAAAAAGAGCTCTGAGGCTGGCATATCAAAGGCAGAATCTATGATATCCTCACTTGTTCAAAAGGCCATTGACAACACCATCTGGCGTCAGAGAGAGTGTATTAACCTTATCCCTTCCGAGCAGACCGCATCCTCATTTTCAAGAATGCTCTCCATAATGGATCCATCCGGCCGGTACGCAGAGCACAAAAAGGTAAAAGCCTTTTGTGATCAGGAGGTTTGCTACTATCAGGGTACTGAATTTATCGCAGAAGTAGAGGCACTTCTGGCCGAAGAGCTTTGCCGCTATCTGGGATGTAAAACTGTGGAAAGTCGTGTAGTATCAGGTCAAATGGCAAACACGGCTGTTTTTAGTGCTCTTGTTGATTATATTAATCGAGCAGACAGAAAAAGCGAACAGCGTCGTATCAGAAAAATAATGAACAACCATATTCTTAACGGCGGCCATTTAAGTGCACAGCCAATGGGTGCACTTCGAGATTTTGTGGCAAGAGACCCAAAAACAGAAAAACCTGCTGTAGTCAATTTTCCCGTGCATAAAGACAATCCTTACCGTATTGATGTCAATGCCTGTAAAAATCTGATCGAGACACATAAACCTGAGCTTATAATTTTTGGTAAAAGCATGACCATCTATCCGGAACCAGTGGCTGAAATCCGTAAAATGGTGGATGAAGCTGGGCTCAATACCATATTGATGTATGATATGGCTCATGTTTTGGGACTTGCAGGGCCTTATTTCCAGGAGCCGTTCAAGGATGGGGCAGATATTGTGACAGGTTCGACTCACAAAACCTTTTTTGGTACTCAGCGTGGCATTATCGCTGCTAACTATCAGTTGGAAGATCCTTGTTATCCACTATGGGAGACCATTGAGAGAAGAACATTTCCAGGAAGTGTGAGCAACCATCATCTTGGAACCATGCTTGGACTTTTGGCATCTGCCTATGAGATGAACCATTTTAAGGATATGTACCAGAAACAGATAATTGCAAATGCCCGAAGCCTTGCCGCAGCACTTGCAGACCTTGGTATGTCTGTTGCTGGTGAGAAGGCGGATGGTTTTACCCATACCCATCAAGTTATTCTGGACGTTGGGTATGCAAAGGGGCCGGAAGTTGCCAATTTTCTTGAAAAGAACAATATCATTGTAAATTACCAGGCAACTCCTGAAGAGGAGGGCTTTACAGCATCAGGTTCTCTTCGCATGGGAGTTTCTGAAATGACCCGTTTTGGCATGAAAGAGGATGATTTTAAAAAACTTGCCCAGTTGATATGTGATGCTGTAAAGGGAAGAGAATCGGTAAAAGCCCAGGTGGTGGAGTTAAGGAGAAAGTTTCAGAAAATGCTGTTCTGTTTTGACAAATCAGAACATCTTACAGGTCTGATGGAAAAATTGCATGCATTGGTTTAAAATTTCAATTCAATAAAAGGTTAATTTTAGATTGACAATATAGGGTTAGATAATCAAAAATAATTAAAAATATATTTTGTCAGATTTATGTGAAAGTCTTTTAAAATAGCTGTGTTTATGTGACTTTCATTTTTCGTTGTGGCCGAGAGCCAATATCCCGCTCCGGCCGTGCCGGTTATTTCAAAATTTGGAGTTATTCAATGTTAAAAACCCAGGAAGAGTTGTTAAACGTACTATCAGAACTTGGCATAAATTATAAAAATCATGAACATCCTCCTGTCTATACTGTAGAAGAGGCTGATCAGCACCATGATGGAATAGAAGGAGTTCACAGCAAGAATCTATTTTTTAAAGACCGTAAGAGCAATCTCTTTCTGGTGGTCACTTTATCTGATAAAGAGATCAACATCAAAGAGATTGCAAAGAAAATAGATGCAAAAAACCCCTCTTTTGGAAAAGCAGAGTTACTCGAAGAGGTGATGGGGGTAACTCCTGGAGCTGTGACCCCTTTTGCAGTAGTAAATATAAAGAATCATAATGTGAAAATAGTGTTGGATGAGGAGATGATGGAGCACACTCTTTTGAACTTCCACCCATTAGTGAATACTGCTACAACCACGATAACTTCGGAAGATTTGCTCAAATTTATGGAACATTGTGATAAGAAGCCTGAAATAATCAGGCTTTGAGCATCCATAAGTAGTAAAGGCAATATAATAAAGGGCTTATAGTAGGGAGCACTGTTTTGACTCCCTACTTTATTTTCGTTGTGGCAGATTAATCTTCCATAATGGTTATAAAAAGGAGACGCAGCATGGCCGAAAAAATGATTCAGTCAACAGATGAGATCCTGCTTATTTTATGCAAATCAGTTCAAAAAGTGTTGGCCAAAGCATCCGGAGAAGCGATATCTTTTTCTCCCATTGTACAGAAAATAAGCAAAACATGTTTAAAACCGGACATTGGCTGTTTTACAGTATTTGAAGGTGGACTGTCAGGGCTTCTTATCATGAATTTTACTTCAGAAGCTGCCATGGAAATTTATACAAGCTACATGACCAACATGGGTATGCCAAGAGAAGAGCTTTCCATTCTGCACACATCAGATGATGTGGCAAACAGTTTGGGGGAACTTATGAGTCAGACCATGGGACATTTTCAGACAGATCTAAGACAGGAACTTCAGGTATCTATAAAACTTAATCTTCCTAAAATGCTTGTAATTAATAAAAACATTGCTATTTCCATAGATACAAAAATTGATTCGCCTCAGTATCGAAGAGTTTCTTTTGAAACAGAAAACCATTGCCCTTTTTTTCTAGAACTCTGTATTGAAAAGACAGAATTTGAGACACTTTTTCCTTTTGAAAAGGAGAAAGTGGAGGATATTGACGATATCCTTATTGCAGCTCAGAAAAAACAGAATTTGGCGTTTTAAGCCTGCTGTATTAATGGTGCCCCTTCCACATGGATATTAATCCAGGTTACATTTTGATATCCACGTGGAAGCCGCTTCCCTCTGTATCCACGTTTTGACTGATAGCTCTTCTGGTTGGATGGATTCAGCTTTAAAGAGTGTTTGCCTGCATGTATCTCTATTGAAGAGTTAAATGGCATCACTCTCAATATTTTAAGCCTCTCGCCATCAGGAGCTGCAAGCTCTCTTGCAGGAATGCCTATTATCTTGTTTCCCTTGCCCTTTTCAATTCTTGGCAGTTCACTTACAGGAAAGATAATACATCTTCCTGCTGTAGTTATTGCAATAACAAGGTCGGTTTCGGCGGAACTAATATAAACAGGGGGCATTAGTGCTGCATCTCCTGTTGAAATTGCCTTTAAATCAGCCGCCGTATTTTCTGCAGGTAAATTACCAGCCGTATTGACTGTAAGATTAATAACTGCCTTGCCGTTTTTTCCTCTGGCAAACAGATTGGATATCTCGGTAACAAAACCAAAACCGATATCTGAAGCAAGAAGAATTAGATCTCTCTCCTCACCTGTGACCATACAGTTTATTGATGCATCAGGTTTAAGAACCAAGCGACCGCTCAAAGGCTCGCCCATACCACGTACAGAAGGAAATGTGTGAGACGCAATTGAGTAGCTTCTGCCTGTAGAATCTAAAAATATAGTCTGCCGGTTGCTCATTGTTTTTGCAGCTTCAAGAAGAGAGTCGCCTGATTTAAACTTGACTTTTTCTGGATCAAAATCATGACCTTTGGCAGATCTGACCCACCCATTCTTTGAAAGAATTATTGTGACAGGCTCCACAGTAATAACATCTTCTTGGGAAAATGCCTCTGACTCTTTTCGCTCTTTTATTGGAGAGCGGCGTTCGTCTCCATGAGTTTTGATATCCTGCCGGATCTCCTTTTTAATAAGAGCATTGAGCAAAGATTTTGATGCAAGCGTCTTTTCAATTGATATACGCTCTTTATCAAGCTCATCGTGCTCTGCTTTTATTTTAATCTCCTCAAGTTTTGCAAGATGGCGAAGTCTTATCTCAAGTATGGCATCAGCCTGAAGATCACTTAAGCCGAATCTTAATATCATCTCGGATTTTGGATCGTCATTATTTCTTATAATATCAATAACTTCATCTATATTGAGAAAGGCTGTAAGAAGTCCGTCAAGTATATGCAGTCTTTCTGTAACTTGACCCATGCGATGTTCGAGCCGCTTTGTCACAGTATCGACTCTGAAAGCTATCCACTCCTTGAGTGTGGCAAGAAGATTCTTCACTTCCGGCTTTCCATTGGTTCCTATCATGTTCATATTAACGCGATAGGAGCGTTCAAGGTCTGTGGTGGCAAAAAGATGATCCATCAAAGCAGTGATATCAACTCTGCCTGACTTTGGAACAATTACCACACGGGTAGGGTCCTCGTGGTCAGACTCGTCACGCAGATCCACAACCATGGGAAGACGTTTGGCCTCCATTTGAGCTGCGATCTGTTCAATGATTTTTTCTCCGGAAGCGTGATGGGGCAGGGCGGTTACTACTATATCTCCGTCCTCCACATGATATTTTGCCCTCATCTTTATCCTGCCGCTACCTGTTTTATAAATGTCTTTGATCTCTTTTTTTGGAGTGATAATTTCCGCAGAGGTTGGATAGTCCGGCCCTTTGATAAATTCCATAATGGCTTCAATATCTGCATCTGGATGATCCAGCAGATGAATACAGCCATTTGCAATCTCTACAAGATTGTGAGGTGGAATATCTGTTGCCATGCCAACGGCAATACCTGTGCTGCCGTTTAGAAGAAGATTGGGAAGCCTTGCAGGCAAAAGCTTGGGCTCTTTCAAGGTGCCGTCAAAATTTGGAGTCCATTGTGTGGCCCCAAGGTTGAGTTCAGTCAGCAGAAGTTCAGCGTATCGGGAGAGACGTGATTCAGTATATCTCATCGCTGCAAAGGATTTTGGATCATCTTGAGCACCCCAGTTTCCTTGACCATCCAAAAGAGGATATCTGCATGAAAACGGCTGGGCAAGCAGCACCATTGCCTCATAGCAGGCAGTATCGCCGTGCGGGTGAAATTTACCCAGAACATCGCCCACGGTTCTTGCCGATTTTTTGTATTTTGCAGCAGCAGAGAGGCCAAGCTGACTCATTGCATACACAATCCGCCTCTGAACAGGTTTGAGTCCGTCACCAATGTGGGGCAGGGCACGATCCAAGATTACATACATCGAGTAATTCAGATATGCTTTCTCAGCAAAATCTTCAAAGGGCATTTTTTCAAAATCTTCAACAACAACTGAGGAATGGGGAACCATATTGCTACTTTATCTCCATAATTATTTATGTGAAAGTCTCTTTAAATAGCCGTGATTATATGACTTTCATTCTTAGTTGTGGCCGAGAGCCAATACCCCGCTCCGGCCGTGCCGGTTACTCCATCTCCATGATATTGCCTCTATTTTCAATCCACCTGCGGCGATCCTGAGCTCTGTTTCTGGCAAGAAGCATATCCATGATCTCAAATACATGATTTTCATTTCGACTGTCATTCCTATCTGCAAGCTGACTATCATCATTGTCTGCAGATATTTGATTTTCATGATGATTTTCCTGATTGTCAACAGGGTAGGGCAGGGCGGATATTTTCAAGTCCGGCTCAACAACAAGCTGAACCAATCGTCTGGTGTCAGGAGCAATTGTGGTCTCCCGAAGCTGGGCTGGATTCATCTCGCCAAGCCCCTTGAACCGCTGGACATTGATTTTACTGGGCTTTTTTCTTCGCTCAATTTTTTTTATAATACTGTCACGCTCAGGCTCATCAAGAGCATAAAAGACCTCTTTACCGGCATCAATGCGATACAGAGGCGGCATAGCAACAAAAATGTGGCCTCTTTTGACCACTTCCGGAAAATGCTTCAAAAACAGTGCACACAGCAAGGTTGCAATATGAAGACCGTCAGAATCAGCATCTGCAAGAATGCATATTTTATGGTATCTTAAGCCCGATATATCGTCACTGTTCGGATCCACACCCATTGCCACTGATATGTCATGAATCTCTTTTGATCCAAGCAAGAGCTCAGGCTCTGTCTCCCATGTATTGAGAATTTTACCCCTCAGAGGCATGATGGCCTGAAATCTTCTGTCTCTTGCCTGTTTGGCTGACCCACCGGCAGAGTCTCCCTCAACAAGAAAAAGCTCGCTCTTTTCAGGATCTGCCGATGTGCAGTCAGATAGTTTTCCGGGCAGGGCAGGGCCGCTGTTTACCCTCTTTCTTGTAACTGTTTTTGCCTTTTTAAGGCGGATTTTAGCATTTTCCAAAGCAAGCAGAGCAAGTTTTTCTCCCTTGTCAGTATTTTGATTCAGCCACAGACTGAAAGCATCTCTGACCACAGAGCTTACAATAGATGCACAATGACGCGAAGACAACCTCTCCTTGGTCTGTCCGGAAAACTGGGCATCAGTAAGTTTTACAGACAGAATAAAACCTATATTTTGCCAAATATCTTCAGGAGCAATTGAAATTCCCTTGGGCAGAAGATTCCTGAAACCGCAAAACTCCCTTATAGATTCTAAAAGACCTGAGCGAAAACCATTGACATGTGTGCCTCCTTGCTGAGTAGGAATAAGATTTACATAACTTTCACAGAGGTTGTCATTTTTATCCTCTGTCCAGTCCACAGCAAATGAAACTGTTGCATCATCCATCTTTTTGTCATGAGTAAAAGGTGTTCCAAGAACTGTTTCCACACTTGAGAAAGATTCAGCAAGATAATCTCTAACACCATTTTCAAATTGCCACTCATTCTTTTCTCCTGTGTTCTGGTCTAAAAAAGTAACAAGCAATCCAGGGCAGAGAACAGCCTTTGCCTTAAGAGCATGTTGAAGTGATTTTTTTGAAAATTTTTCTCGTTCAAAATAGGATTTATCTGGATAGAAACGAAGAGTGGTGCCCGTTTTTTTCAATGAAGATTTGCCAATAATTTCAAGATCATGACTCTTATAGCCATTTTGAAATCCTATATGGTACACAAACCCGTTTCGAGAAATCTTAACATCAAGAGATGTAGAAAGGGCATTTACAACCGAGACTCCGACACCATGAAGACCGCCTGAAAAATTATAATCCTTGCTTGAAAATTTTGCTCCTGCATGGAGCTTTGTCATAATAAGTTCAACGCCTGAAATTCCCTCTTCCGGATGAATGTCAACAGGCATACCACGTCCATTATCTGTAACTTCAAGAGAGTTGTCTTCGTGGAGAATGACATCAATCCGGTTTGCATGACCGGCAATGGCTTCATCCACGCTGTTGTCAATCACCTCATGGGCAAGATGATCAGGAGAAGAGGTGTCAGTGTACATGCCAGGTCTTCGTTTTACAGGGTCAAGACCTTTTAAGACTTCAATTGACTCTGCATTGTATCCTCCTGACGAGGGTTGTAAAACTCCTGATGTTGACTGTAATAAAGATCCTTGTGCTGACGGCAAAATTTCTGATGTTGACTGCAAAAATGGGGAGGATGCACTCTCTTTATCTGCAGATCTATTTTTACTTTGGTCCACAGATGTGTTGTTGCCAGCCACATTATTCAAGGTCTCTGTTTCTTGAAATAGTTCCATATTTATTTGATAACCCCATTGTTTTCATGTAACGAAAAAAAGCAGGGAACAGATAAATGAAATCCAGGGTCAATTATGTTTTTATTACCCTATATTCATTGACTGTCCACTGCTTATTCGAGAAAATTAGCAGATCATTGATTCTATTTTGATTTTGATCGTATTTGCTTAGGAATCATTTTTAAATTTGATTCCCGCGTTTGTTTAATAGCGGTAGGATCAAATTCTTAAATAGGCATAATATTTCACAGGCTCGTTTCTTAGTCTTTTGATCCGCCAAATATACGCAGCATCATAAGGAAAAGATTGATGAAATCAAGATAAAGGGTAAGAGCACCCATTATCGCACCTTTTCTAACCATTTCACCATTTACATCCGCAGGCTGAGTCAAAGCCATCATTTTTAATTTCTGGGTATCATAGGCAGTCAGCCCTACAAAAACCAGAACACCAACATAAGAGATGATCATGCTCATTCCAGGGCTTTTGAAAAACACGTTAAGCAAAGACGCAATGATAATTCCAATTAGCCCCATCATCATAAATCCACCCATTGAGGTGAGATCCCGTTTTGTAACCATGCCGTAAACACTGCAAGCTGCAAAAGTGAGTGCACATGCAAGAAAGGTGGATGCAATTGAAGAGCTTGCATACACAAGGAAGATGAATGCAAGAGTGGCTCCGTTGAGCACTGAATAGATTACAAAAAGTCCGGTTGCTGCTGATGCACTTATTTTTTGGACTCTGGCACTCAGATAGAACACCATTCCAAGTTCAACAATAATCAACCCGAAAAAAATAAGCTGGTTGCCAAATATAAGCTGGAGCAGGGCAGGGGAGCTTGCAACGTAATAAGATGTAAAAGCTGTCAATGCAAGTCCAATTGCCATCCAGTTGTAAACACTTCTTATGAAAGAGTTGACGCGGACAAGTGACGCAGCATTGTCAAAAGATGAATAAGAGTTCATTTTAAAACCTCCTGATTATTTTTCTTGTTTATGTTTTTCTTGTTTGTCTTTTTAAAGTTTTTTCTTAAAAAAACATTGCTTCCAAAAATTTTAGATGAATCTTTGGACTTTATTTATTCAAAATATAACACAAGGGCAACTATTTTCAAGTTTTTTCGTATCAAGAGAGCTTTGGAATTCTTAATAGAGAGAATAGAAGGGTGTGTATAATTAGCATCTATGGTAAAAGTTAAAAATAAAAGTTTACATAATACCTATTATTGGACATAATAACAAGCAAGTAATAAATATTAGTTTTTAATCCCAAATATAATGATTTAAATTTAAGATTCAAGAAACTTCTTACATTCAAGAAAATTGTGATTTTTTATTTGTTATTATGACTTGACTGTTTTATTAAAAATATTTTTGTGTTAGATGATAATTCTTTCGTTTTTATTATCTCATGTGCTTAAAATGACTTAATGACTTCAGCCGGACAAGGATAATGACAGATCAACTCTATCCAGAACATGGACATGATTTAGGATATATTTATACAGTTTCCAGCCTCACAAAGGAACTCAAGAGTCTTATTGAGGAGGCATATCCATTTATCTGGGTCACCGGCGAGATTTCAAACTGTGCCCTGCCCGCTTCTGGTCATATATATTTTTCTCTTAAAGATAAAGATGCTCTGATTCACTGCGTCATGTTCCGCAACCAAAAAAAAAGGCTTCTTTTCAATCTTGAAAACGGTATGAAAATCACTGGTATCGGCAGACTATCTCTCTATGAGCCACGAGGATCATACCAGCTTATATTTGAACACATAGATGCCGAGGGCATGGGTGATTTGCAGATCTTTTTTGAACAGTTGAAAAAAAAACTTGCACTTGAAGGTCTTTTTGATGAGAAGCACAAAAAAAAAATACCCTTTCTGCCCTCAAAGATAAGCATTATTACATCTCCAAGTGGTGCGGTGATAAGAGATATTATTGATGTGTCTCAAAGAAGATTTCCTGGAATTCACCTGGAGGTGGTTCCTGTTAAAGTACAAGGAGAGAATGCGGATCTTGAGATCAAAAATGCCATAGAATTGATAAATAAAATGGTCAAATCACCCCCTGTGCTCTCTGGTCTGCCAACAGATTTTGATCAGTCAACAGATTTAGTAATAATTATCGCTCGAGGCGGTGGCTCTCTTGAGGATCTTTCAGCTTTTAATTCTGAGATTGTAGCAAGAGCTGTGTTTGAATCAGAAATTCCTGTAATATCTGCAGTGGGTCATGAAACTGACTATACTATATGCGATTTTGTTGCAGATCTTAGAGCACCAACACCTTCAGTAGCAGCGGAAATGGCTGTGCCTGAAAAAAAAGCTCTACTTAAATCCATTTTTACTCTGCGTTATCAAATGACTGGAGTTCTTCAGTTCAAAGTTGCAGAATTTAAAAAACAGGTAAAGGCGTTAAACTTGCGGCTTAAAAATCCTATTCATAAGGTACATGACATGCGGTTTAAATCGGAATGGCTTGAACAGCGTATGTTAAGTCGCATAGTAGAAATATTAAAACATCATCAGCAGAGAGTTGAATGGTTTACTCATTCGTTACTGTATGTGAATCACCCTCAAAAAAAAATTGTAGAACTCAGACGTGAAACAGAGCGAATCTCTACAAGATTGAGCATTGCAATGTCAAAAATAATAGATCAATACAGGACAAAAACCGTTTCCAACAAATTAAAACTTGAAGCGTTAAGTCCAACATCTGTTCTTAAAAGAGGATACAGTATAACCAGGCATCTTGGAAATGGCCAAATATTGAGAAATGCGGCAGATGCAGATCAAGGAGAGGATGTAGAGGTTCTTCTTTCAAAGGGCAAAATGGTCTGTCAGGTCAATAAAACAATATTATAACCGGCACGGCCGGAGCGAGATATTGCCTCTCGGCCACAACAAAGAATGAAAGTCACATAATACAGCTATTTAAAGAGACTTTCACATAAAAGGTAATAACGAGATGGTAAAAAAGAAAACTTTTGAGTCATCCATGCAAGAGCTTGAGGAGATTGTCAAAGAACTTGAGTCAGGTCACCTTTCTCTTGAAGAGGCAGTTAAAAAATTTGAGACAGGTATGAACTGTTCAAAATTCTGTCTTGATAAATTAGATCAAACTGAAAAAAAAATTACTATTCTTATGGCTGATACTCATGGCGAGATAACTCAACAACCTTTTGACAAAGACTCATAATTTAGATGAATACTGAAATTTTCAACCTATCAGAGTACTTACAGGACAAAAAAGAGATACTGGAAGAACATCTCAACAAAATTATCATGCGGTGTGACGAAAGAAGAGAGCTTGTTCAGGCAATGAAATACTCTTTGATGGCAGGTGGCAAGCGGTTGAGACCTGTACTTGCAATGGCATCTGCCGAAGCTGTAGGAGAAGATTTTAGAATTACTCTTCCGGCTGCCTGTGCAATTGAGATGATTCATACCTACTCCTTGATTCACGATGATCTTCCTGCAATGGACAATGATGATTTGAGACGGGGAGTGCCTACATGTCATAAGGCATTTTCAGAAGCTACTGCGATTCTTGCAGGAGATGCTCTGCTTACTCACGCCTTTACAATCCTTTCAAAACCCGAACAGATCTTTTTAGAATCAAAATTCGGAAAACAGCCTGTTTTTAGAATGATTCCTGACAAAGCAACTCTTCTGGAGCTTATATCAATTATCTCCGAAGCAGCAGGTGTTGATGGCATGGTTGAAGGACAGATGATGGATATGCTTGCGGTAAAAGACGCGATCCGCCCTGCCCTTCAAATGCCTGCAAAAGCCTCCATCCGCCCCCCTGCCCTTCAATTAGATTATCTTAAAAAGCTGCACCATCTGAAAACCGGTAAGATGATAATTGCAAGTGTTCAGTCTGGAGCAGTCTCTGCTGGAGCTGAACCAGAACTTTTGAAAATACTTACCCGTTACGCTGAAAAAATCGGCCTTGCGTTTCAGGTAACGGACGACATTCTAAATGTTGAAGGCGATCCTGCAATAATGGGCAAATCAGCCGGTTCAGATAAACTCAATGACAAGCTGACCTTCCCTGCCCTGCTCGGCCTTGATGAGTCTAAAAAATTTGCGTCCAACCTTGTTGGAGAGGCTGTTGACGCATTGTCTATGTTGCCATTGGATTTTCAGGAACGTGCCCTGCCCCTTAAAGCCATTGCCGAATACATACTGAAACGTAAAAAGTAACTTTGAGGAGATTTTGTCGTTGACTTTGCTTAACAGCATTAAAACAAGCCATGACCTTAAAAAACTTTCAAGACATGAGTTGCCTGCCCTTGCACGGGATATACGTGAAAGGATTATTTCCGTTGTATCAAAAAGAGGTGGCCATCTTGCATCCAGTCTCGGCGTTGTTGAACTTACATTAGCCATCCATTATGTTTTTAACATTCCATCAGACAGCCTTATATGGGACGTAGGACATCAGGCATATGCACATAAGCTCCTGACAGGAAGATCTGACCGTTTTGACTCTTTACGTACTTTCAAGGGTATATCAGGGTTTGCCAAAAGAAGTGAGAGTCCGTGTGACGCTTTTACTGTAGGCCACAGCAGCACATCTATTTCTGCAGGCCTTGGAATATCAGTTGCAAAACATCTAAAACAGGATCGCTCCAAGGTGATATCTGTTATCGGAGATGGATCCATGACAGCAGGTCTTGCCTATGAAGGGATGAATCAGGCAGGTGATGCTGACAGGGATCTGATTGTTATTCTCAATGACAATGAGATGTCAATATCTGAAAATGTGGGAGCCCTATCCTCTTTTTTGAGCCGTACACTTTCTGCAAATTATCTTCAAAATATGAAAAAGGATTTTGGCTCTTTTTTAAAGTCACTGCCTGGAATCGGAGATGATATATATCGTATTGCAAAAAAATCGGAAAACTCTTTTAAGACTTTCGTAACTCCAGGAATGTTGTTTGAAGCGTTTAATTTTGACTATTTTGGCCCTATTAATGGACACCGTCTAAATCATCTTATTGATATAATGGAGAACATAAAGCAGCTTAACAAACCGGTTCTTCTTCATGTAACGACAATAAAAGGAAAAGGCTATGAACCTGCAGAAAAAAATCCGATTTATTTTCATGGGGTCGGCTCTTTTGATATCAATACAGGCAACAGCATAAGTGCCGGTAGCAAAGCAAATACCAATGACAGTCTAAAACCCAATAAAAGTTTGATTTTAAATAACGGCCATGCCCTGATGGGCACAACGAAAAATGAAAGTCCTATAAATACGGCCAATTCAAGAGACTTTCACATAAACAGTTCTCAAGCAAGTGCCAGCAAAAACAGGGCTGATGTTATTCCAACCTACACGGAAGTTTTTGGCAGAACTATGATTGAGCTGGCTATGCAGGATAAAAGAGTTGTAGCTATAACCGCTGCAATGCCAGAAGGAACGGGGTTGAGCAAGTTTGCAGAGCAGTTTCCCGACCGTTTTTTTGATGTAGGTATTGCTGAACAGCATGCAGTCACATTTGCCGCCGGCATGGCTTCTCAGGGCATGAAACCGGTAGTTGCAATTTATTCTACATTCATGCAAAGAGCTTATGATCAGATTCTACATGATGTCTGCATTGATACTCATCATGTTGTTTTTGCTCTGGACAGGGGCGGTATTGTGGGTGAAGATGGACCTACCCATCACGGCCTTTTTGACTTTGCATATCTAAGAAACATACCTAATATGACAATAATGGCACCCAAGGATGAACATGAACTGGCTGCCATGCTCAAGAAAGCAGTTGACCATGACGGGCCTGTTGCCATCCGTTATCCCAGAGGCAAAGGAGAAGGCGTTGTCGATTATTCTGTTTCTAAAGACATTGCTGTATCATGCGGGACAAAGTGCATCGAAATTGGTAAGGCAGAGTTGTTATGTGATGGAAAAGATCTGTTGATCCTTGCAGCAGGAAAATCTGTTCAAGACTCTATCAAGGCAATTGCAGAACTTGAGCAAAAAAATATCTCCACAGCCCTTGTTAATATCAGGTTTGTAAAGCCGCTTGATGAAGATATGATACTTAGAATGACAGATAAAATTCACAACATTATTACGGTTGAAGAGCATATGCTTGATGGCGGGTTTGGCAGTGCAGTTCTCGAACTTCTGGCAGACAGAGGACGTTTTGGCAGTGGAGTCAAATACAGAATAAAAAGGATCGGAATCAGGGATAAATTTGTTGAACATGGACATCAAGATATTCTCAGATCAGAATATAATATAGATACGGCAGCCATTGTTGCAGGTGCAATGGAAATTTTAAGTGGCTATAAAAATTGATTCCCTTGTAAAAAATTCTGAACAGGAATTTTTTACAACTCATAACCATCTGAATTTATTTACAACTCATTTATAAAAAATGACTTTTTACGAGACCATTAAAATTGAATAAGAGTCTTAAAATACGTTTGGATACCCTTCTTGTTGAAAAGGGTCTGGTGCAATCTCGTGAAAGGGCACGTGCACTTATCATGGCAGGAACTGTTCTGGTTAATGGTCTACTTGTTGACAAAGCTGGAACAAAAGTGGAAACTGATGCACAAATTTCCATCAAAGGCGAGGATATCCCCTATGTAAGCAGAGGGGGGCTCAAACTTGCAAGGGCACTTGCATATCTTCAACTTGATGTCAATGGTATGACATGTCTTGATATCGGAGCCTCAACCGGCGGTTTTACAGACTGTCTTTTGCAGGCAGGTGCGGCAAAGGTATATGCAGTTGATGTTGGATATGGACAGATGGACTGGTCGTTACGGCAAGATTCCAGAGTTGAACTGATTGAAAGAACAAATATCCGGTATATGCCCTATGAAGCCATCGGTCGAACTGTGGATCTGATAGCTGTTGACACATCATTCATATCCCTGAAAATAGTTGTTCCGTCAGCTGAAAAATTTATGACTCCTGATACGATAACCCTTGCTCTTGTTAAACCTCAGTTTGAGGCTGGTAAAGAGAGAATCGGTAAGGGCGGTGTTATTAGAGATCAGGATATAAGGCAAGAGATAGTAAAAGAGATTGAACTTTTTTTCAGGCAGAGGGGATATGAAACAGGTGACATTATTGAATCTCCATTAAGGGGACAAAAAGGAAATGTTGAATATATCATATCAATGAAATATTTATTCAGGCAATAAGATCAATAAACGGAAAGAGAGATACAATAATATTTTGAATAAAACCTGATGTTGTTTATTACTTAATTGAAAAGGAGCTGTAATGACTGAACAAATCGCAAAAATGAGAAATGTCGCTCTGGCTGGTCATGGGGGTGCGGGTAAAACTTCTCTGGCTGAAGCAATGCTTTTTAAAGCTGGGGTAATCAACCGCTTTGGAAAGGTGGAAGAGGGCAATACTGCCATGGATTTCCAGCCGGAAGAAGTTAGAAAACAGCAAAGTGTGAGCAGTGCTTTTCATAAATACACATGGAAAAAACATGAAATCTCTATCATGGATACTCCTGGAGATCAGAATTTTGTCTCTGCTGCCACAACATGTATTCCAGGGGCAGACAGCGTTATAATGGTCATTGACGGCGTGGATGGTCCAAGTGCCATGACCGAGGTAATTTCTGCCTGTGTGGATAAATACAATCTTCCTTCAGTTCTTTTCATTAACAAAATGGACAGAGAGAGGGCAAATATTCAGACTGCTGTTGAGGCTTGTGAAAAAAATCTCAACAGAAAAGCTATTATTGTTCAACTACCCATTGGTTCAGAGGCTGATTTCCAGGGTGTTGTAGATATATTGTCCGGTAAGGCCTATATTTATGGACAGGATGGCAAACTCACTATCTCCGATGTTCCTGAATCAATGGTGGATGATGTTGAATCTGCCCGTGAATCTTTTGTGGAAAATATAGCAGAATTAGATGACACACTGCTGGAAAAATACCTTGAAGGAGAGACCCTTTCAGAAGCTGATCTGATAAAAACTTTTAGAAAGGGAATTCTTGCCTGTGCATTTTCTCCAGTTCTGTGCGGATCCGCGACAAAGCTGATAGGTATAGAAATTTTGTTTGATTTTATCAATAATGCCCTGCCCTCCCCTCTTGATCGTGGCACATGGATTGCCAAAGACAAAAAAGGCCAGGAGTTTGAAATTGACCCTGATCCTGATGCCCCATTCTATGGTTTTGTCTTTAACACAATTGTAGATGCCTATGCAGGAAGGCTTTCTGTTTTTAGAGTGATTTCCGGAAAACTTGGCAAAGAGGGAACTTTTCTCAATGTTAACAAAGATGCCAAGGAGAGGTTTACACAGCTTCTTGAAATTCTCGGAAAAGAGCAAAAACCCATTACTGAAGCACTTCCGGGTGCCATTGTCGCAGTTGCAAAGCTTAAAGAGACATTCACAGGTGATACAATAAGCGGGGATAAAGAGATCTGTTTTGATGTCCCAGAACCAATGCCGCCTGTTATCTCCTTTGCCGTATCTTCAAAAAATAAGGGAGAGGATGACAAGGTTCATGGTGCTTTAAGAAAAATAATGGAAGAGGATACAGGTCTTCAGCTCAGACGGGAAATTGAAACCAACGAGACTATTCTTTCAGGCCGTGGCTTGGTTCACATTGAAACAACAATCGAAAAAATCAAACGCAAATTCAATGTAGATATGGAGATCAGTACCCCTAAAGTACCTTACAGAGAGACCTTTAAGAAAAAAATCAGGGTACAGGGCCGACACAAAAAGCAGTCAGGCGGACATGGCCAGTTCGGAGATTGCTGGATTATTCTTGAGCCAGGGGCCAAAGGCACCGGATTTGAGTTTATAGATAAAATTGTTGGTGGTTCCATTCCTAAAACATATATTCCGGCAGTTGAAAAGGGCGTTGTTGAGGCATCGCAGAAAGGAATTTTAGCAGGATTTCCATGCGTGGATTTCAAGGTAACTGTTGATGATGGAAGTTACCATTCTGTTGACTCGTCAGAAATGGCGTTCAAGATGGCAGGTTCAATTGCTTTTAAAAAAGCTGCAGAACAGGCCAATGCAACGCTTCTTGAGCCGATAATGAAGATATCTATTGTGGTTCCTGAAGAGTTTACAGGTGACATAATGGGAGATCTTAACTCCAGACGCGGCAGAGTGCTTGGAATGGATACAGAGGGTAGCAAACAGATTATAAACGCCAATGTACCAATGGCCGAGATATTGAGATATGCACCTGATCTTCGATCCATGACCGGTGGCCGCGGTACTTTTACCCTGGACTTTGACCATTATGATGAGGTTCCAGGGGATATAGCTGCAAAAGTAATTGAGAGAATAAAGGCAGAGCGAGAAGAGTAATTAACTGAAGCCGTCTTCTTAATCATTATTGTTTAGAGTAGGCCAGAAGAATAAAATTTTTTTCTGAGACTTGATTGCCTGAACATATGTAGAGCCTGAATGTTTAAACAGGCTCTACTTGTTTGAAGAGTGCCATTTTTTTTGCACCGCTCAAGAAAATTTCCATCATGGTCGATATAAAAATCAAACTAAACTTTATTCAGGAGGCGGATTATGGAAATAGTTATTGGTGCTGTATCTAAGGTTGGTGCCCCTATGAGAAAAATAGATACCAACGATAATTTCATAGAGGCAAAGGTGTTAAATGTTAGGCGACCCAGAAGAGGAACTGCTGCTGGCAAAGATTCTGGAAATGTTGAACGACGAAACGGTCAGTCAACATACGATCCAGCAACAGGACGAGTGATGGTTCTACTTGTACCGGAAGGATACAATATCCCGTCAGATATTAATCCTGATAATTATCGGGTATTTCTCCGATTTGCACCAAAAAAGAGATAGGCCTACTACACAGTCATTATGTTGGCTACTCTTCTAAGTACCTGTGCTAAAGTTTTTACCCTTCTCTATTTTTCGTATGGCAATAATATCAGTTAATTATTTCTTAGGTGATAGGAAAAAACTTTTATCCTATTACTTAGCTGGCTTCATACCAGAGCTTTTCCATTATCCCCTCAGAAATTTTCTTTGCACCAACATCAAAAGCCACCCTGAAGATACTTGGATCCACCGACAAAAGGTGAACTTCTGCAGCTATATATGCATTGTTTTTATCGTCATATTTGCATTTTCTTATGAGTATGATATTGACATGGTCTCAGGCGGCATTTCCACCAATTTAATTATCTGGAAAACTATAGCAGGCTAAAAATCATGTAATAACAGCCATGCCCCTATGGGCATAACGAAAAATGAAAGTCCTATAATTACGACCAATTCAAGAGACTTTCACACAAATAAATTACTAAATCTCTAAATGGACAGTTTTAGATAACGTCCATGCCCTGATGGGCAGAATAAAAAATGAAAGTCTCATGATTACAGCTACTTAAAGAGACTTTCACATAAAAAAAATATATATATTTGTGAAAGCAACAGGAGCAGACTCGTGAAAGTAATTATTGTTGGTGCAGGTGAGGTTGGTTATCACATTGCAAGTCGCCTTGCCTCTGAAAATAAGAAAGTTGTTGTTATTGACAAGGATCCGGAATCACTGAGAAGAGTCTCGGAAAATCTGGATGTGCAGGTGATTAACGCGTCAGGAAGTTCTCCGGCTGTACTTGAGGCCGCAGGTATAAAGTCAGCCGAAATTCTTCTTGCTGTTACAAACAGTGATGAATCTAATCTTGTGGCCTGCCTTGTGGCAAACATGCTCTCTCCTACCACAAAGAAACTTGCCCGTATTAGAAGTTCAGATTACGATGATTATCACGAAATATTCAAAAAAGAGGCCCCCTATATTGATACAGTTATCAATCCTGAAATAGAGGTTGTCAAAACTATTTTGCACCTCATGAAAGTACCATGTGCCGTGGATATGGGCGAGCTTGCCGGTGGAAGAGTGATTTTTGTGGGGCTGCTTCTGGATCAAAAATCTCCAATGGCAGGTGTAAAACTTATGGATTTTGGTGCCATGTTTGGTCAGTCCAGGCCTCTTATTGCAGCAGTGGTCAGAAATGAAGAGTTGATTGTTCCACGAGGACATCACATACTGGAGCCTGGGGATCTGATCTACTTTATCTGCGAAAAGGATCGCCTTGAAGAGACCTTGCGTCTATTTGATAAAGATATCCGTCCTGTAAAACGTGTCATGATTGTTGGAGGTGGAAGAATAGGCCACAGGCTTGCAAAGACACTTGAATCTGAAGCTGTGCAGACTAAAATCATTGAATCTGATATTGATAGATGCCGTTTCCTTTCAGAGAGAATGGATAAAACCATGATACTCAATGGCGACGGCTCGGATCAGAAGCTGCTTATTGAAGAAAATGTAAGCGATACAGATATTGTCATTGCCTTGACCCATGATGAGGAGACCAATATCCTCGTATCTCTTCTTGCCAAAAATCTGGGGGCTCATACTACAATAACCAAGGTAAGCAAATTTAGCTATTTTCCTCTGATGGCAACCATTGGACTCAACAAGGTGGTAAGCCCCAGATTGTCAGCCATTAGTACAATTCTCCATGATGTCAGAAAGGGAAAAGTTCTGACAGCCGTCTCTCTTCTGCGTGAAGAGGCAGAGATGATAGAAGCAATAGCATTAGAGACATCTCCAATTACCGGCAAACCTCTGAAAAAAATTGCATTTCCAAAAGGAGCCATTCTGGTTTCAATTATCAGAGATGATGTTATTATGATCCCCACTGGTGAGAGCGTTGTGGAACATGGAGATAAAATTATTATTTTTGCAAGACGCCAGGCAGTATCCAAACTTGAAAAGATGCTCACTGTCAAGCTAGAATTTTTTTAGTTAAACCAGCAAACGTTAACTTATTAAAGAATCGGTTTTAAATAACGTGCCCATCTTAAATCTTAAGACCCACTGCTGCTGAAGAGCGGTGGGTCTTAAATTCTTAAATGGGTATATTATTTCGGACTCGTTCCTAAATAACACAACACCTGATCCGGAGTCTTATATAGACATGAGATGGCAATATATTTGTAAAACCGTCGGTATCCTTGTAATTTTTCTGGGATTTGCAATGCTGTTTCCAATGATATGCAGTCTGTTATATCAAGACAGTACGCTTATAGCACATCTTATATCAATGGGAGTAACTATACTTTCAGGTGGTGCTTTTTATATTGCCGCACGAAGAACCTCCATCGGGTATATCAGTCCAAGAGAAGGTATGGCTATTGTGGCTGTAGGCTGGACATTGATCGGGCTTTTCGGTGCCCTGCCCTTCTATTTCGGTGGTGCCTGCACCACATTTACCGATGCTTTTTTTGAATCAGTATCCGG
>JADGBC010000038.1 GCA_015231705.1 Desulfamplus sp.
GGGCAGCAACACATAATCTTTTTGTGACAGGCGGGTCAGATTGCCACGATATCTCTGTGCGTCCACCAGGGGTTGAGGGGATTACAAAAGAAGAATTTATGATGCTTGAATTTTGAACACAACAAGTTGGTTTTTTAAAAACTTTTATGTAATATGCTTGTTTAAAGCAAACAAACATATTGGCACTGACTCGACAATCAGAACATAGGCAGCTTTGCTGCAATTATTGCGGGATTGAAATTCCTGAATAATAAACTAAACAGACTGGTGCTGACCTGATAATCATATTTTATCTTGATTACAATAAATAACTGGGATTTAGGAGATTCAAAGAGCGATGAAGGGATGGGTTTACATAATGACGAACAAGGCAATGCCTGATATAGTCAATGTCAGCTACACCATGAAAGATCCTGCATTTAGACCGGCAGAAATGAGCCACAGTGAATCCCCATATCCATATGTCATAGAGCACAAGTTTCTTGTAGAAAAACCTCATGAATTTGAAAAGATTCTTACAGGTCGCCTGGAAAAACAAAAAGAGGGGAAAAATTGGTTCAGATGTTCAATTGAGGACGCTGTTGCAGAGATAAAAAATGTGGAAAGAGTGCTTGAAGATAGAAAATTGCAAAAAACTCTGGAAGCTCAACGCATTCGAGGTACCAGTGCCGCTTTAAGTTTCATGGACTATCTGGGATACTTCTTTGGTGTTGCGATAATAATCTTTCTTGGACTTGGCTGGTTTCTGGACAAGTATATAGAAGATACGTTCTTAGGGGTGGTTATCTTGTTACTAATATCAATGATTGCCTCATTCTTTATATTCATAATAATTCCAGTTCTTAAAAGAGACAAACGCAAGGAGAATATACATTCACCCGAACCGATACCTGCAAATCGTTATGTCAAACCTCAATTTGTTTCCAACAATATGGATGCAGATGTAAATCTGACTCGGCAGAACGAAGAAGATGTACAGAAACAGAAAGACGGGCAAGCACATAAGGAACAGAATAGCGACCAAGAGTCGCAAGAACAGAAGAATGATCAAGTGCTTGGGGAACAGAATAGCGATCAAGAGTCTCAAGAACAGAAGAATGACCAAGAGCTGCAACAGCAAAAGGGAGATGAGGATTCACAGAAGCAGAAGGCAGACGAAACACCTCAAAAAGATGACGTAGGTCAAATTGTGCAAAAACAGAGTCAAAAAGAGGATTCAATAAATAAAAAAGCATCTCCTCCTGGTACACCACTATCTAATTTTTACAGCACAACATATCTGAATTGTTATCTGAGAGAAGATAAACAGCACGGCATCTTGGCTTTATACACAGACTCAAGCGGAAATTTTTTTGCATATCATTCTGATCTGGAGATGCGTTCGATATCAGAAAAACTTTTCGATCAACTAAAAACCCGCTATGGCATGAAATACGAGTCAGGCAAATGGATATAACCACCATGGCAGATTGGTCTGCCACAACGAAAAATGAAAGCCTCCTTATTATAGCTGGTTAAAGAGACTTTCATATAAAGAGCACAATCAATTTCACTGCCATCATAAGGACAAATAACCCATGACCACTTTTTCCCATCTTTTTACTCCGATTCAAATTGGCAATATGCATGTGAAAAACAGACTTATGATGTCTGCCATGAGCATCAATTTTGGCGTGGATGAAAATTGCCATGTCACGGATCAGCTAACACAATACTTTGTTGAAAGAGCAAAGGGGGGCGTTGGAATGATGCTTGTCGGAGGAGGAAGTGTCCATCCTGGTGGGCAGGAGCTTCCTGATCTGCCTGTTATGTATGAAGATAGCTGTATTCCGACTCTTCAAAAGATGGTTCAGGCTGTAAAGGCAATTGATGAACCTGAATTGGATATTGATGTCTCAAATATTAATTCGGATAAATCTGGTTCTAATATTGATAGAACCTCCATGAACAGGGTCAAATTCGGAGTTCAGCTTATGCATGGCGGTCGCCAGTCCTACCTTCCACAAAAAGTTGCCCCGTCAGCCATTCCAGCTCCTGCGGTAGTCAAAGGTGAGGTCAGAGCTCTTGAAGTGGAGGAGATTAAAGAGCTTGTACAATGTTTTGGCAGTGCATCTAAAAGGTGCAAGGATGCAGGATTTGATTTTGTTGAGATTCATGCGGCTCACGGATATCTGATAAACCAGTTCATGTCTGAAAACTCCAATATCAGGCAGGATCAGTATGGAGGCACATTTGAGAACAGGACACGCTTTCTTTTTGAGATCATTGAAGATATCAGAGAAAAGGCCGGAAAAGAGTTTCCTGTTGGTATCCGAATGAATGGCAAAGATTATATCCAGAACGGATGGGAGCTTGAAGATGCTGTAAGGCTTGCACCCATGCTTGAAAAAGCAGGGGTTGCATATCTGCATATCTCAGGTGGAGTATATGGCTCAACCGAGCTTACTATCCCTTCAATGTATTCAAAACACGGATGTTTTGTTCATCTGGCTGAGGAGGTTAAAAAACATGTTTCAATTCCGGTTATAACGGTTGGAAGAATAAAGACCCCCATGCTTGCGGATGAGATACTAAAAGATGGAAAGGCAGACATGGTATCAATGGGAAGAGCCCTTCTTGCTGACCCGTATCTGCCATTAAAGGCACAACAGGGCAGACTATCTGAGATACGTCCATGTATCGGCTGCTGTCTTGGCTGTATCCATGCTGTTCTTGCCAAAGAGCCTGGCTCATGTGTGGTCAATCCTGATGTGGGAAGAGAGTATAAACTCAAGGAGGAGCACCGGATAGAAAACAGGCTTCTTCCGGAGAATGGGACTAGAAAGATATCCAGATATACATCTCAGAGTGTATCGGGGAGCATAGCAGAAGAAGTGTCAGTATCGCAAGAAGTCTCAAGAGCGTTATCTGAAAATATCTTAGACCAGAGTCAGAAAGTTCTTGTGGTGGGAGCCGGACCTTCGGGTATGGCCTGTGCACGCCTGTTTGCTCTGAGAGGCCACAATGTTATGATTGTTGAAAAAAAGTCAGTTTCAGGAGGATTGCTCTTGCTTGCTGCCAAAGCACCGGGACGCAGCGAACTTGGTGATATTCTTGATTTTTTCAAAAAAGAGCTTGAAAGACTCAATGTCAAGATACTGTATGGCAAAGCAGTAGATGAGAAAATTCTAACATCATTTGCTCCTGATAAAGTTGTTGTGGCAACAGGTTCCATGCCGGATATGCCACTTATCAAGGGACTTTTCCAAAGTCAGATGGATGTTGTAACCAGTGTGGATATACTGAGTGCTGATCAAAGAGCTGATAGCCATTATACGGATGCCAAGGCTGATAAATCAACAGATAATGGGTTTGCGGATAATCAGAAAATGGTTGATAGAGCACTTGGTCTCAGGTCAGATAATAGTCAATATGAAGAGTTTGATCAGGATCTATCAGGGAAAAAGATTATTGTGCTGGGTGGCGGAGTGACAGGTCTTATCACTGCTGACTATATTGCTGCAAAGTCAAATGAGGTGTATGTTCTGAACCGCAAAAAGAGCTTTGCTGAAGAGATGTCGGCAAATGATCGTTACTATCTGAGAGAAAATCTTAAGAAAAAAGGGGTCACACTTTATAAAAATGTGGCAATTGACAGTTTTACATCCCATGGCGTCAAGTTTCATATAAAGAACGGAGAGTCCTGTTTCATAGATGGGTGTGATATGGTTGTAATATCTGAAAAACATATCTCAATCAGGGATATCAAAAAACTTGAATCCATAACTCAGGCAGATTTTCATTTTATCGGAGATGCAAAATCTCCCCGTCATCTTATGTACTGTATAAGTGAAGCTGAGGAGATTGCAAGGTCATAAGCCTGCAAGGTAAATATGAAAATTTTATCTATATCTGACGTTGTGGTACCATCTCTGTACACAGAATTTGACAAAGAGCTTTTTAAAGGAATTGATCTTGTTCTTGCCTGCGGGGATCTTCCACCTGAGTATCTCTCGTTCATACTCCACTCTCTTGAGGTTCCTCTCTATTATGTGCGGGGTAACCATGATATAAGATATGACCTTAAACCCCCTATGGGGTGCATGGATATTCATGGCAGAATCGTTAAATTTAACAATATTAAAATCATGGGGATTGGTGGTTCACGATGGTATAATGGTGGAATGAATCAATATACAGAAGCTCAAATGAAAAAGATCATCAGAGGAATGAAATTCTCCATCTGGTGGAACAGAGGTATTGATATTGTTATGACCCATTCACCCCCAAGACATATCCATGATGCTGAAGATCTTTGTCACAGGGGCTTTAGATCATTTTGCAAAATTATTGATAAATACAAGCCTGATTATTTCATTCATGGACACATTCATCAACATTTTGTCTCTCCAAAGGAACGTATAACCACTGTTAATACAACAAAGGTGATCAATACCTATGGCTACCACATCATCGAAATCCATGATGGCAAAACTGCGTGACTTTTTTACAGTCAACAACATGGACAATACTGAAATGAGGGATTGCAAAGCGATAAAAGATATTGCCTCATTTGAAAATGTCCAAAAAAAAGAGTGTGCTTTTGACAGCAAAGAGCGTGGTGTTCAGACGATAAAACTGAACCAGATCACAGGCAGCGTGGGCAGATATCAGGACTTTGACGACCAGTTCCGTTTTAAAAATACAGTCCCTTCTGAGCGTTTTACCAGCATTCTTGAGGCGATGCGTTGCGGTACTGCTCTTCCGCCGGTCAAACTCTACCAGATCAAGGATGAGTATTATGTTCTTGATGGCAACCACAGGGTTGCCGCTGCAAAAAAACTCCAACATGACGAGATACTTGCCACTATAATCGAGTTTATTCCATCAAGCGAGACCTTGGACAATGTTCTTTACAAGGAGATGGTTGATTTTTGTGACCGTACAGGTCTGCCAAGAAGCATAAAACTTACAGAGGTGGGGCAGTATGCAAATCTTATTGAGCAGATAGATGAACATTATAACTATCTTAGAAACCTTGGTGATTTTTCAGCACAGATCTCTTCTTCTCAAAAGAAAATCACTAATCCTCCTACCTTTGCCGCTGCAGCAAGGGACTGGTATAAAACCATATATCAGCCATTTTGCTCAATTATCAAGCGCGGCAATATTGTTGAAAAATTTCCGGACAGAACTATTGCAGATCTTTATGTTTATATCTCTGTCGGGCACTGGAAAAGAAAACGGCCTGCCCATTACGGCATTGGTCTTGGCAAACTGATACCTGAAACCATGGAGGATTTCAGAAATGAGATGACTGATCTTAATGAAGTTGAATATCCTGAAATGAAACAGGGCATTACTGCCTTTGTGCTTATGACTGTAAGGGCCAAACATGAATACAAGATAATTGAGAAGCTGTATGAACTTGATGAGGTTGTTGAAGTTCATGCAGTTCATGGAGATGTGGATCTGCTTGCCAAAGTTCGCCTCTCAAGAGACTTGCTAAGTTCTGATGCAGAGGTTATCTCAAACTTTGTCCATGAAAAGATGAGGCAGTTAAACGGGGTGGTAAGCAGCAAAACCCTGATTCCAGGTCTTTCACGCATCAAACCGGTATAGGTTTATACAACATTATGACAAGCAATGTTTTAAGTAGAGTTTTCAACAAAAAGATTATTTTTGGCCTTATTTTTAGCAGAAAGATGATTGTTGCCCTTATAATGGGCTTTTCATGCGGTGTTCCCCTGCTTCTTACTATTTCTGTTCTTCAGGCGTGGATGAAAAAAGAGGGAGTTGACCTGACAATGATCGGCATATTCTCTCTGGTCGGAATTCCCTATACCCTTAAATTCCTATGGGCACCTGTTTTTGACAGATTCACACTTCCGTTCTTAGGCAGACGGAAGGGGTGGCTTATCCTTTCCCAGATACTTCTGATTCTTTCTATTGGATGCATGGGATTTACAAGCCCTTCTATATCACCATGGATGGTTGCGTTTACAGCGTTTCTTGTGACCTTTTTCAGTGCGTCTCAAGATATTGTTGTGGATGCCTATCGTCGGGAAGATTTAAGTGATGAGGAGCTTGGGCTTGGATCATCAATGTACATTTATGGATATCGTGCCGGTATGCTGCTTGCTTCTGGCGGCGGGCTTATTCTTGCTGACCATATATCCTTTTCAATGGTTTATCTGATCATGGGTATATCTCTTATACCCGGAATGGTTGCCGTGATTCTTACACCAGAACCTTCTCAAGTGAAGGGGCAGCCCGCAACCATCGCAGAAGCCGTAGTTGCACCGCTCAAAGAGTATTTCTCACGAGACGGGGCGATCATGATTCTTCTGTTTATTCTTTTTTATAAGATTGGCGATACCATGGCATCTGCAATGACCACCCCTTTTTATTTAGAGACCGAATTTACAATGACAGAGATAGGGGCGGTAGTCAAAATTTTCGGATTCTGGGCAACTCTGGTTGGTACATTTGGGGGTGGAATCCTGATGTTAAAATTGGGGATAAACAAAAGCTTATGGATGTTTGGCATACTTCAGGCTCTATCAACTGCCTGTTTTGCATGGCTTGCTGTGGTGGGTCACAATATTATTCTGCTTTCCGGTGTTATCGCATTTGAGAACATTACAAGCGGTATGGGAACCGCAGCCTATGTAGCATTTATGGCCTCAATGACCGACCGCAGATTTACCGCAACTCAGTACGCACTTCTATCAAGCCTTATGGGGATTCCCCGAGTAATTGCAGCCGCCCCTACAGGTTTTATAGCCGGGCATGTGGGCTGGGCAGGATTTTTCATCATATGCACCCTGATTGCAGTTCCCGGCATAATTTTTCCATTTTATATAACACGGATGACAAAATTTTCACGGTAAAAGAATCAGGCATTATCAAAAAATGAAGATGCCATCTGGCGGAAGCTTTGCGGTTCAGGCATCATTCTTCGGAACTCCTGAGCCATAGCCTTTCTTGTATCGGCAAGTTCATTGAACATTTTCTCCATATCTCTACCTTCGCGTACATCACTTAGCTTGTTATCTTCAGCACCTGCAAGGCGGTTATTATCATTTCTGTTCAGGCCGTTTTTATTTTCATTTAAATTATCTTGGTTAAGGCCTGGAATATCCTGATTCTCTCCCTTATCTTTCCCTTCTGTCTTTTTGAGCTGCTCCATGTGATGGGCAAGCAACTGATCCACTGGCTGGGCTGCTTTTCTAAGAAGAGACTGATCCTTTTCCTGAAGTTTTTCAAGCTCTTTTAGCATCATGTCCATAAGCCTTGTAGATGAGTTTTTGGGTACTTCAGCCAGGTTTTCATCTTGATTCAAACCACTGCTCAACACACCTTGCTGGTTGCCATTACTGTCACGGCCAATAGCATTGCCAGGATTTATCTGACCTTCGGCATATGCCCTCCTGGAGATCTCTTTTTCAAAACTATAGGAACTTGAAGTACTCAAGTTTGCCTCAAAGCCGGAGACAGTATCGTATCCATCCTCCATCTCAAGTGCTTTTGCCACAGCATCATCCATATCACCTGTTGACATCTTGTTTACAATTTCATCTAAAGTCTTGACGATATTTTCAATATCATCCATCTCCTGTTCACTTAAACTGCCTTTGACAGAAAACGAAAACTGGGATCCTGAGGATAAAGTCATCTCTCTTGTGCTGATATGTCCGGATGCACTTTGGGAACCGTTTGATATTCTTCCGCTTTTATCATAAGACATAGATGCAAAATCCATAAAAGAACCGGCACTTAAGGTTACAGTATCTCCCTCCTTCGTGGTAAGGGAAAGCTCAAGATTCTTGCTCTGAGAAGCCTGCAACGCCTCTCTTTTTTCTGTAAGGCTGCCAAATTCTCCAAGATCGCCTCTGTTTCTCAGCCCTCCAATTGATGAACCCAAGTTTGATATATTGCTCATGATTTTCCTCCTTATTACGATCTAATCAGAATATGTATATTTTTTCTCATCCAGATTTGTCTTTTTCTAACACTATGCATAATACTCACACTATGCATAATAAAATCTTATAATCATTCATTCAATCGACAGGAGGTCAAAAAAACCTGAGCAGTATCCTTCATTAATGAGGACAAAAAATTATGAAACATTAAAATAAACGTTCATGATCGGTTTCGCTCACCCCCGACCATGAAAATCAGATTGCATTTTCATGGTAAAAATCATTGCAAACAAACTGTTTATATTCCAGCAGATACAAGCAGATTTCTCAACTCTTCAAAAGTTATCTTTTCTACAACGCATTTACCAATTCCATTCAGAAAAACAAAACCTATCTTGTCGTTATCCTTTTTCTTGTCCTTGAGCATGGCATTTAGAATATTATCTATCAACTTGTCTGAATCGTCAGGAGTGCTGTGAGATTTATTCAAAGAATCTTTAAATGAAGTTATAGAATCGTCAAAACTACTCAATTCTACAGGAAGATTCAATTTGCCCAAAACGCTTTTGATCCTCTGAAACTCTTTGTCAGCAAGAAGCCCTTTTTGCACGGAAAACGAGGTTGCCGCAACCATTCCAATGCTTACAGCCCTGCCATGTCCAATTGAGTTGAGCTTCTCAAGGGCATGGCCCAAGGTATGTCCAAAATTTAGTTTTTTACGCTCTCCAGCCTCTTTTTCATCTTTTTGCACCACCGAGGCTTTAAGTCTTACTGAATCTTCAACCAATTTTGAAATTACCTCTCTGTCCAGAGCAAGTGCTTTGTCAATATTTGCCTCAATATAGTCAAGCATGGGTGCATCAGCAATAAGGGCATGTTTTACAATTTCCGCAAAACCATTGGAAATCTCGTCCGGCGGAAGGGTTGCAAGAAGAGATGTATCGCATACGACAAATCTGGGCTGACAGAAAACACCAACCATATTTTTGTACGAATCAAAATTGACACCATTTTTACCGCCAACACTTGCATCAACCTGAGATAACAGGGTTGTCGAAACAAACCCGAACTCAACTCCCCTCATGTAGATTGATGCTGCAAATCCTGTAATATCACAGACAATTCCGCCTCCAATACCAAGAATAAAGGTGGATCTGTCAGCACCGAATGCAATAAGTTCTCTGAATATCATCTCGACTGTGGCAAGGGTTTTAATTTTCTCTCCTGTGGATATGGTAATTACGGGACACCCCTGGGGAAAATCCTGTTCATAATAATTTTTTACATTTTCATCGGTAATGATTACAGTTTTTTTTCCCTTCGGCAGGTAATTGACGACATTTTTAATCGACTCTCCCACATGTATTTCAGATATTCCCTGACTTCCACGAACTTCAACAGTTTTCATAGGTATCTCCTGCCTTTCACAAACTTCGACTGTTTTCATAAGTATCGCCTGACTTCCAGGAACTTCGATTTTTTTTCACGGAGCCTTCCTGATTACCTTGAATTTCAATTGTTTTCACAGCAGGCTCCTGTAATGGCATGGATGCTGTTGACCATTTTCATAAGTTTTTCAAACTGTGCTGGATATAGTGACTGGGCTCCATCACTCATTGCCTCATCAGGTTTGTGGTGTACTTCAACCATCAGGCCGTCAGCTCCAACAGCTACGGATGCACAGGTCAATGGAGTTACCTGATCCCTTACCCCTGCGGCATGGCTTGGATCAAGAATAATTGGAAGGTGACTCTCCTTTTTCACAGCAGGCACAACAGAAAGATCAAGAGTGTTTCTGCTGTGACGAACAAATGTTCTGATGCCACGCTCGCACAGAATCACCTGGCTGTTTCCCTCTTCCATGATATATTCCGCAGCCATGAGCCACTCCTGAAGCATTGCGGACATGCCCCGTTTGAGAATAACCGGTTTTTTTGATTTGCCGGCCCGTTTAAGCAGGCTGAAATTCTGCATGTTTCTTGTGCCGATCTGAATCACATCCGCATACTCCTCCACAAGATCAAAGTTCTCAATATCCATAACTTCCGTGGCAACCGGCATACCTGTTTTCTCTCGAACCTTTGCAAGGATCTCAAGTCCCTGTTTGCCAAGCCCCTGAAAGTCATACGGGGAGGTTCTGGGTTTGAATGCCCCTCCTCTAAACATGGCTGCCCCTGCTTTTTGCACTGCCTTTGCAATGGTAATTGCCTGCTCTTCACTCTCAATGGCACAGGGACCAGCAATCACCGGGATGGAGCCATCACCAAACATAACATTACCAACTTTGACAACAGTGTTCTCATTTTGAAATTCACGACTTACCAGTTTATAAGGTTTTGTCACCGGAATGACCTCCTTGACACCCTCAAGACCCATGAAGTGGCCGGCATCCACTGATCCTTTATTATACAAAATTCCTATTGAGACGCGATCTCCTCCGGGAATAGGTCTTGCTGTATACCCACGTTTTTCAGCAGCATTAACAACACCCTGGACACTTTCATCTGTCGCACCTTTTTTCATAACAATCAGCATTACTCTCTCCTTGTTAAATCACTGTCTAATACAGAAGTTGTCCCTGATCTCCTATAGATTCTTATGGACTCGGGTTGGAATTTGAATACTATTTATGGATTATGAATGCAACAGCAAATTATTTTTGCAAAAAAACTGTTTTTTGTTCATAATTATAAAATACAGCTAAGCAAATAGCTATTTTTAGGGTCAAGCCCAAAAACTATTACTCAAGGAGGTAGTCATGAAGAAACTATTTGTTATCATTTTTTCGGTATTGTTTCTGTTGCCAACTCAGGCAAGAGCAGATTGTGCAACGGTCAGCAACGCCAATACCCTGACCCTTGATATTCCTTGTATGGAATTTTCAGGAGCCAGATTTGGTGTTGTTCTTGCTTTTTACAGCAACCCTCTTGATTCTGCTAACTTATACTTCAAGCTGGGCAATGTCACAGCCTCACAGGCGACCTCATCTTGTGCCTTTCTTGACAACAGCCTAAATATAAATGTCACCTGTGCCACATTTCAGGGGGGCAATTATGCACTGTCTCTTCAGAATTATGTTAATCCCAGTGATACTCAATGGTATTACTGGAAACTTACAAGTGTACCTCCTGCTGGAGATGGTCAAAACCGCAAACCCGTGGCAGAGTCAGTCTCCCTGAATGTGGACTCCACAGTCCCTTATATTGAACAGAAACTATCCGCATATGACCCTGACAACGACACCATTAACTATGAATTGGTATCGCCTGCATCAGGAACCGGTTACTCATCAGCCTTCATCAACTCGAATGGTAAACTCTATCTTACTCATGTGCCTGCAGGTAATAACAGCTTCAGCATCTCCTACAGGGTAAGCGACGGTCAGTTGTTCAGTGATCCGGCAAGTGTGAGTGTTCAGGTTAACTATCTTTCAGACAACGATAAAAATACAGGAAGAAACGATGTTTCGGCATCTGATTACGCACAGTTTGTATTGAGTGACTATAACAGTACTCTGTTTGGCAGAATTGGAGAGCAGCCAACCGTGCCAAGATCCGTTGATCTTAGTGCAAATTTTCCAATTCCAGGAGATCAGGGCAATCAAAGCAGTTGTGTAGGGTGGGCAACAGCATACGCTTTAAAATCCTACCAGGAAAAGGTGGAGATCGGATGGGCACTGAACACCCCGACTCACCTTTTCAGCCCTGCATTTATATATAACCAGATTAACGGAGGCCAGGATCGAGGCTCCTATATTTATGAAGCCCTCCAGCTTGCAGTTGACAAAGGGGTGGCAACTCTTGCTTCAATGCCCTATCTTGTGAATGATTACCGCACACAGCCATCTGCCGAAGCATCTGCCGAAGCATCAAAATTCAAGGCAGCAAGCTGGAAAAGAATGAATGACACATCCCAGATAAAAGCAGCACTTGCAAACCGAAAACCTGTTGTAGGAGGAATTGCCGTCTATCAGGATTTGATGAATCTTTCAGGTGCCAATTCTGTCTATAATACAGCTTCAGGAAATAATCAGGGAGGTCATGCAATTACCATTGTGGGATATGATGATGATAAATATGGCGGTGCGTTCAAGATTATAAACTCATGGAGTAATAATTGGGGAGACAGAGGATATTTCTGGATGCCCTATGACTTTGCGGCAAACGGCATTCTCTCAGAAGCTTATGTTCTTGAAGATGCGGAAAATACTGTCAATGTTCTCCCTGTAGCTCCAGAACCAACAGAACCGGAACCTGACTACAACTCATTGCCCAATCTTACAGTGGAAGATTGGGACGCAAGTTATGACCCCCGTCCAAGAGGAGCAGGTTCACTAACCTACAGCGTCATAAACATTGGATCAGGGGTAGCACCGGCAGGAGCAGATATCAATCTTATCCTCTCGGACAATCGTGATATTACAACCAGTGACTATTATGTGGTATATGAAACTATTCCCTATGATCTTAAAACAGGAGAGAGTGTTTACAGAGATCAAAATAGAGCAATACCCTTTAAGTTTCCTGACCAGTTACCTTCTGGTACCTATTATATGGCCTTGTGGGTAGATGACCTTAATGTTTTGCAGGAGTCTAATGAAAACGATAATATATCCGTAGGAAACAATACCATCTCTATTCAGAACACTCTTCCTGATCTTAAGGTAAATACATGGTACGCAGAGTGGGATGGATATGGAAATGGAGTTCTGACGTATGAGGTTCTTAACAATAGTGATTATTACACAGGAAATAAATGGTTTGTAAGCCTGATTCTTGATTCGGATCAGATTGTTGGTAACGGTAATGAGATGTATCTGTTTTATGAAAAAACTCCTGATCAACTGCCTCCAGGATATATTGTTTACCGAACAGACAATAGTCCTGTAACCTTCAATTTATATACGGCGTACGATGTTTATGGGTATCCATATTATGTTCCGGCAGGCACCTATTACATGGCTTTATGGGTTGATCCTACCAATGTTGAAAACGAGAGCAACGAGCTGAACAATGGCTCCTACAGTTGGGGTACAGTCAATATAGGCGGATATTATGGCACACAGCGTTCAGGAGTGGATAAAACAACTTTAAGAGCCGTGGATGGGGTTGTTGATACGGGCGATGCGGCCACAGTGCAAAATGGAGAGACAGATGGTTCAGGAAAGGCATATAACGGAAAAAAATTGCCTCCAGCCGATCTTGTCTGGAAAAAGGTTGAGATCACCCGTATGGGTAATGGCGGTACCAGAATGAAAGTTCTTGATCCGAAAATCGGGGAGCCGATGACCGGTGAAGAGGGTAGCGACGAAAATGGCAGTCAAGGGGACGCCACCATATATTCCAAGACCATTTCAGCCAAGGCAAAGGTAATTTTCCCGACCACATCAGCAAAACCGATGCCGTCAAATACTCATCTTGAATAACCGGCATGGCCGGAGCGTGAATTGGCTGTCGGCCACAACGAAGAATGAAAGTCACATAAGCACGGCTATTTAAAGAGACTTTCACATAGAAAGAACCAGAGGATGCTTGCTAAAGCCCAAGTTGAATTAAGCATGACCGCCTGAATATTTGGAACAGGCTAAAGGGGGGCAATAATTCTGATTGCCCCCTTTAAAAAAAATCAAGGGGGAAACAATTCAGTGTTAAAAAAACAGTTGTTATCAACAAAACAGTTGCTATATTTGATATTCCTTTTATCAGCCTTTATTTTTATTGTTGCCTGCAAAGACAACAGAGCCGGAGAGTATAAAGAGACAACTCCTTCAGAAAATGACTCAAAACCATCAATGGCAAATCCTGCTGCAACCCGCTGCGTAAATGATGGCTACTCCCTGGAACCGATAATTGAAAATGGAGTCAATGTCGATTATCTTTGTGTCAATCCTGAAACTGGCTTTAAATGCGAAATATGGAAATACTTCAGAAACGAATGCTCTCTTAAACCCTGAATTTCAGGCAAGCAGGCAGGAAGATAAACAAGCAGGAAGACGAACAGATTAGATACATACAGTTGGACAGAACGGACAAGGATGACTGATACCGCAATGAGCAAACAAGAAATTACTGTAGTTGATCAGACTATCAGAGAAGGAATGCAGCACAGAGGAGTTGTTTTTTCAAAGGAGCAACGCAAAGCCATTCTTGATTTCCAGGAGGAGCTTGGCGTGGATATCTGTCAGGCAGGGTATGCTCCTGCCCATGTTACAGAGCAGGAAAATATAAGATATCTAAATCAGATTGTGCATCAAAATGGATATACAATAAAGGTGGCAGGTATGGCAAGAGCATCAATCCGTGATGTGGATGCTCTTGTCAACAACACTGGCATTTCTGATTTTCATCTTCATGCAAATATACAGACAGGGGCAGGGGAGTGGGAGATCCAAAGAAGTTTAGATAAAATCAGAGAGGCTGTTCAAGAGCTCAGATCAAGGGTTGCAGGTTCGAGGATCTCGATTGCTGTTCTTGATATTGGAGCATTTTCAGGTGCTATATCTTCTTTAAGTCTAAATTCACTTGATTCAATACAATCCGCACATCCAATCTGTTCCACAAATTCAATCCCTGCAACAAGTTCATGGAAAGTGCTTGAAAGAGTATCGTCGTTTCTCATAAATGAGCTTGAAATTGACATATTGTCTCTGCCTGACACATCAGGCATCATGTCGCCAGATCACTTTTACGAGGCAGTTAGCAAGATTGTTTTCAAATCATACGCTCTCAAATCAGAAAGTACTTCTGAAGTTACAACACCAGGCATCTCTCTTAGCTTTTCAGAGCCTGATATATCTCAAAGTCTTATTGTCTCTAAATCTGAAAACTCCCTAAGTTTTTCAGAGTCTAATGTATCTAATACTCTTGATTTTCAGGAGATTGATGTTGAAGAGATCACAGCTTCGGTATGCACAAAGATTAGCGTCCACTGTCACAATGATCTTGGAATGGCCTCTGCCAATACTTTGATGGGTGTAAAGGCAGGAGCGACAGTGGTGGAACTTTCGGCTCTGGGGATCGGAGAGAGAAACGGTATCGGAGATCTCTTTACAGTGGCACAGTTCCTCAAAAATAAGGGTTATGCAATAAGGCTTGATACAGACAATATAAGTTTGTTCAAGGCATATTACCAGTATGTCAGCAATATCTGTAAAATTCAGACCGGAGAGGCTCTGCTTAACTATAACACTCCGTTTTTTGGAGCTGCTTCCAGAACCCATGTTGCCGGCACACATGCGGGTGCTGGTTTTGGGATTTTTAAGGAAGGCGATAATATGCCAGAAGAGTATTTCCTCAACGTTCTTTGTGGCAGAGACCTTGTAAAGAGATATCTTGAGTCAATGGCAATTGACTTTGAGCCGGAGCGACTTCACAAGATTACAGAAGAGATAAAATCACAAAGTGCCAGTTTTGGCAGATGCCTTGCAAAAGATGAGATAATTGCCATCTGTCATCGAACATGATCACTTCTCACTTTTCTCACTTTGAAATAAAATTTTTAACTTTTGATAAAAGATTTTGTTTGACATTGACCATCAAGAAGAGGTCTCCGTTTTCTCCTGTCTCAGCACTTGGAAATCCCGCACCTTTGAGCCTTATTTTATGGCCGCTCTGGATGTTTTCCGGAATTTTTACAATCAGCTTCTTATCCTTCTTCTGGTGGTAATAGGCGTATGGACCACCTTTTTTTGCATGTGAAGATGAAAGAGTTATAGTGTCGTATATATCTCCCCTATTTGCAGCTTGAAGCTCGTTAAGAGTATTCACCCCGGCATTTAACAATTTGTCCACTGCTTTTTTCATGATTTTACTGCCAACATCACGAAGTACCTTCTGGTGAAATTTCAACTTCGGAGCTGTCTTGCTCCTGTCATCTAAATCCCCCCATGGAGTCTGGCTGCCCGAAACATAATCACTACTTTGATGCTCTCCGAATGCCTCCTGTCTAAAACCGTTATGTGGATGGGTGCCAAAGGTGCCGAAAAAGAAAAAACCGCCACCCGTATTTGTGCTTTTGCCACTGATATTTACATTGCTGAAAAGATCATTCAATCCCCTTATGCCAAAGCTCTGTGCAATCTCCTGGAAAATTTTTTCAATATCAGAGTTTCTGAGGATATCATCATAGGTGTTGCTCTGTCGGAATCTTCCGGCCGCATCTTCGCCAAAACGATCCCTCAACATATCATACTCTCTTTTTTTGTCTGGATTTGACAGAACTGCATAAGCTTCATTCAGAGCTGCCATTTTTTCTGAGGCGTGTATATCATCAGGGTTTCTATCTGGATGGTATTTTATGGCAAGGGTCTTATAAGCCTTCTTTATTTCAGAAGGGGTGGCACTCGTATCAAGAACAAGTATTTTGTAGTAATCCTGGTTTTGCATTGGTACTCTCTGTCGGTTTCATCTCGTTTATATTGATAAATGCTACAAGTTTTAAGTTTTTCACACTCTGCTTTAGCTTTTACCATGAAAATAGATTCTGATTTTCATGGTAAGGGGTGCTACACAACTGCCATGAAGGTTTATTTGTTTTGGCATGTTGCTATTATGAGACTTAAATGAATTTGTTTTTAACATATTGAAATTAAATTATAAAGTAAAAAACATACCGGCTAAATGGCCTGTTGAGTTTTGTCTCTGTTGACATCACAACAGTTATCAATTATCAATGTCTTAAGTACGTTACTCAAAGTCGACACCTATCCAGTCAAGAGCTTTGTCAACACTGTCAGAATCAGGATATTCAGGATGAAAGGATTTACAGGATAGAAATCCTTGTTCATCTTGTAAATCCTGAGCATCCTGATTCTGACAGATGTCAATATGCCCAGGAAACGACAGCAAGGAGAAAAAAATATGAAAGCATCCATCGATATTTTCAAAATGATATTGTTATATCTGTTAATTTCATGCTCTTGCCTGCTGATTTCATGCTCTGTCTGTTCAGCCGGATCACCTGATTACATTCCCGAAGCTCTTAAGCCCTGGACAACGTGGGTGCTGCATGGCAAGAGCCATTCTCTTGAGTGCATTCCCAACTTTAATGATGCAGACAATATCCAGTGTGCCTGGCCCACATCCATCAATCTGGATCTGAACAGCAGAGGCGGTACCTTTACTCAGCAGTGGCAGATATACCACGAAACCTATGTCCCCCTTCCAGGCAGCAGTACAAACTGGCCTCTAAATGTAATGGTAAAAAGCAATGATAATGTAATCGTAAATCTCTTTGGCGGTTTTAGTGTAAAAGATAGTGATATATTGAACGGCGTTCCGGCTGTGGTGGTTTCTCAGGCTGCGGTAGTTTTTAAGACAGGCAGTGGTAAATATGCGGATAATTCACAGTATGTTCCTTCAGTAGAGCTTCAGCCCGGATACTATACGGTCACGGGCTCGTTTTCATGGAACATCCAGCCTGAATATATCCAGATACCGCCAGAATCAGCATTGGTCAATCTTGTGATGGATGGCCAGAGAGTTGAATTTCCTAATTTAGATGATACAGGAAAATTATGGCTCAAAACTGTGCACATTGAACAAAAAGAGGAGAACCGGCTCAAGGTTGAAAGTTTCAGGCTGATTGACGACTCGATCCCTCCGCAGGTAACACTCTATGCCACACTCGATATTTCAGGCACCCCAAGAGAGGTAACGCTTGGGCCACTATATTCTCCCGAGGAGTTTATACCGCTCTCCTTGAACACAGATCTGCCGTCAAAACTTGAGTCTGACGGTAGAATGAGGATACAGGTAAAACCCGGCAGATACAGCTTTACACTTGCCATGAGGCATACCGGACATCTTGAGGAGCTTGGCTTTAAGCCTTCTGATGACGGATATTGGCCACAACAGGAGATCTGGTCTGTGGTGCGACATCCTGACCTGAGAGTGATCGAGATATCAGGAGTTACGCCAATTGATCCCCAGATGACATCCTTACCCGAGGAGTGGAAATCGTGGCCTGCTCATGTTGTAATGGCCAATCAGACCATAAAATTCAAGGAGCTCAAAAGAGGAGACCCCTCTCCTTCACCAGATCAGTTGAACCTTGATCGTACACTATGGCTTGCCTTTGACGGAACAGGATATACTGTTCAAGACAAAATCACAGGCAGGAAAAACAGTGACTGGCGTATGGATATGGAGCAATCAATGATTCCTGGCAGGATAACGGTTGATGGAGTGGAGCAGTTGATTACAAGACAGGATTTATCCAGTACAGCCGGGGTTGAAGTAAGAAGCGGAAAGCTCAATCTAACAGCAGAGAGCACTCTTGAGGGATCTGTTTACAAAATTGGTGCAACAGGCTGGAAACACTCTTTTCAGAAGGTGACCGGACGACTCAACCTTCCTCCTGGGTGGAAGCTCGTCGCTGCCACAGGGGTTGACAATATCCCTGGCACATGGATTAAAAGATGGTCTCTTCTCGATATTTTCATTCTGCTGATATTCACCATTGCCGCAGCAAGGATATTTTCAATTCCTCTTGCTGTTGTAGGTTTTATAACAATGGCTCTTCTTTACCATGAACCAGGAGCACCTCGTTATGTCTGGCTCTTTCTTTTAGCAGGTTTTGCCATGCTAAAACTCACTATACAGAGTTCAGAGCGTGTATATTCAGAGAGGGAGAATTCGGGACAAGAAAGCGAAAGCTCAGAAAGGGAGGTTTCGGGAAAGCAGGGCTCAGAGCATGTGTGCTCAAAGAGAGAAAATTCGTGGCAAGGGAGTTCAGAGCAGCAGAGTTCCGGCAAATTGAGAAAAACCATCAAGACATATCAGTTTGCAGTGGTTATTATTCTGCTTCTTGTTTCTGTTCCTTATGCGATCCGATCATTGAGGGTGGGAATATATCCGCAGCTTGAACAGCGTTGGGTATCGATGAATGACTCTCTCCGAAATGGTGATACAGGAATGGCAGGATCAGGCATGGTCGGAGTGCAGCCGGCATCTCCACTGCCTTATGAAGAGAACGTCAATATTGCCGAATCGGAACTGGACTCGCTTGAACAATACAATCAGTTGGAAAAGCAAAATATGGGCATGGTACAAAAATACGAAAAACGGGCAAAAAAAAGGCTTGAGGATATGGCTGTAAAGGGACTTTCTCCAATGTCGTATTCCAAATCTGATAAAGATCTGTACCAATACCAGACAAAGGTTATGCAGTATGACCCCAAATCATTGACACAGACAGGCCCTGGCCTTCCTTTGTGGCAGCCGTTCAAAAGCATAAATTTTAGCTGGTCAGGACCGGTTGAATCGGGTCAGAGTGTTTCGTTTTTACTTGCCGGTCCACGCATAAATCTGATTCTTGCGTTTTTAAGGGTCGCTTTGATCATTTTGCTTGCTGTGGGCATGTTCCGTGGTGCTGGTTATGGAGGCTATTTATCCAACCGAGCTTCGGGTATTTCATCTGCTGCAAGTTCAATATTGATATTGCTCACAGCAACGCTGTTGACCATATCTAATCCATCCTCAACCAATGCCGGCGAAATTCCCTCTCCTGAGATTCTTGCTCAACTTGAACAGCGGCTTCTGGAAAAAGACAAATGCTTTCCCTCCTGTGCAGATATATCAAGTATGCTGATATCCATTGATTCAGAAGAGCTTGAGCTTGAACTTCATGTTGATGCTGCGATTGACACAGCTCTTCCTATGCCGGGTCAAAGCCGCCACTGGCTGCCGACATCAGTATTAATAAATGGCAAAAATTCCGATGCACTCTTTCGTTCAGGCCAGAATCTGTGGGTCATGGTGCCCAAAGGGAAAAATGTTGTTGTGGCTAAAGGCAAGGTCAGCAACCAGAGCAGCTTTCAACTGCCTATGGCCATGAAACCTCACTCAGGCAAAGTCAATGCTATAGGATGGGATGTTCAGGGAATCAGACCTGATGCAAGCATGGATGACCAGCTTCAGTTCAGACGTATCGCAGGAGAGTTTCAAGATCAAGAGCAGATTCTTCAGACAGGTCTTCTGCCGCCGTTTGCACTTGTAGAGAGAACCGTTCTTCTTGGGCTTGACTGGAAAGTTGAAACAACAGTGAAGCGTATGACACCTTTGGGATCTGCAATTGTTTTAAATCTTCCGCTGCTCAAAGGAGAATCGGTTATTACTGAAGGGATCAGGGTAAAAAACGGCTTTGCTCAGGTGACGCTCAACAGCACGGCAGATTCTATTACCTTTGAATCTTTTCTGGAATCTTCGCATACAATCAGGCTATATCATGCTTTTTCAGGTGATAACAAAAAAAACCTTGAATGGGCAGAGATCTGGAAACTTGATGTAAGCCCTATTTTTCATGTTGAAACTCAGGGGATACCTGTAATAATGCATAAAAATCAGGAGAGGTGGTATCCGACATGGCATCCGTGGCCCGGTGATGAGGTGATACTAAAAATATCCAGACCCCAGGGAGTAGGGGGACAGACACTTACCATTGAAAAGAGTTTTCTGGAACTTCATCCTGGGCAAAGAAGCAGTCGAGCACTGCTTTGGCTTTCAATAAAGAGCAGCCAGGGAGGGCAGCATACAATAAAAATTCCGCAGGGTGCCGAACTTCAGGAGTTGAAGATCAACGGATCAGTGCAGCTTATACGCCAGGAGGGTCAAAATGTTGTTCTGCCGATAAGTCCTGGCAGCCAGAATATAGAACTTGCATGGAAAGATGATAAAGGGAGTCAATCCTTTTACAGTACACCGATTGTTGATCTTGGAATGCCAAGCGTAAATGCGGCTGTAGATCTTCATATATCTTCAGACAGATGGCCTCTTTTTGCGGGCGGAGAACAGCTTTCAGGTCCTGCGGTTCTTTTCTGGTCAGTGCTGATTGTGGTTCTTATCGTCTCGGCAGGGCTTGCCATGTCAAATCTTGCCCCTCTTAAATTTTATCAGTGGTTTCTGCTTGGAATTGGCATGTCCATGAGCAATGCTCTTGCATGCATATTTGTTGCAGCATGGCTTGTGGTGCTGGAGAGGCGAAAAAAATGGGGAGAGTCTGACAGCATGAACGGGCAGAAAGCTCAAGCATATGAAAGCACGAACGGGAAAAAAACTGAAACAGATGAAAGCATGAATGGGCAAAAGGCTGCAACAGATGAAAGCATAACCGGGCAAAAGGCTGCAACAGAGGATTCAAAGGAGAGCTCGAAATCTGCCGGATTGACCCCATTCAGATTCAATCTCATGCAGCTTTGCATTGCAGCCCTTACATTCATTGCCCTTTTATCGCTTCTTTTTGCAGTATCCAGAGGACTTCTGGGGCATCCTGCAATGAATATAACAGGTAATGGTTCAACAGGAAGGCTGTTGCGGTGGTATCAGGATATGAGCGATTCAACCCTTCCTGTGGCATGGTTGTTTTCGTTGCCCATGGCAGCTTACCGTGCGGCCATGCTGGCCTGGGCATTGTGGCTCTCTTTCTGGCTTATTTCCATTATTAAATGGGGATGGAGTCGCTTCTCCACGCCTGTTGTCTGGAAATCTGTTCCAGCGGCCCCTGAAAAAAAGAGAGGCAGATTCAGCATTAAAAATATTTTTAGATCAGCAGACAAGACAAGGATCTGAAGAGTTCATTCCCTTGTAATTGATCTATTTTGTAATCCCTTATGAGATATCAGCCTTTCTTGCCTGATTTCGCCCCGAGCTCTTGGACATGTATAAGGCACAATTTGCCATATCTCGTAACTCATCGGGACTTTGACCATTATATGGACGGGCAGAGATATATCCTGCCGATATGGTTACATGATCAGCCGTGGATGAAAAAGCGTGGAGAATAGCCAAATCTCTGACTGCCTTGAGCATACTCTCTGCAATGATAGATGTACCATCAAGATCAGTTTCAGGAAGAATGGCCACAAATTCGTCTCCTCCGTAGCGTGCGACTATATCCATAGGGCGTTGGAGAGTATTCCGTAAAGCCTGTGCAACCGACCTGATACAATCATCTCCTGCATCGTGACCGTAGTTGTCGTTATAAGCCTTGAAGTTGTCAATATCGATCATAATTATACTGATCAGACGTCTGGTTCTCATGCTATGTTTCCACAGTTTTTGAAAGCTCTCCTGGTAGTACCTCCGGTTGGCGATACCTGTCAATCCATCGACAAGAGCGATCTTTTCAAGTGCCTCTGTACGAATTTTTAAATTAATATGGGTTCGTACTCGTGTCCTTACAACAGCAGGCTGAAACGGCTTGAAAATATAGTCCGAAGCTCCTATTTCAAACCCCTTCTCTTCATCTTCGGCCCCATTTTTTACTGTTACTAAAATCACGGGAATATTCTGGGTCTGTCTATTTTCCTTAAGACGGCGGCAGACTTCATAGCCATCTATTTCAGGCATTGTAATATCAATCAGAATTAAATCCGGAGGATTATTTCCCGATGCTATCTGAATAGCTCTGGAACCGTTGTTTGCTGTAAGGATTTGATAGTTCTCCTTTAGCAGATTGGATAATGTCTGAATATTTAACAGCTGATCATCAACGATTAATATAGTTGACTGTTCCTGTGTTTTTTTTACTTTTATCATAATAAGTCTTTACCGTGGAAATGGATCACATTTTTATATTAGGGGGTGATTGATGCACAATCATGTTCGTTTAATAAAAAACCCCTTATTTCTAAGGGGTTCAGAATGATATTGGGATTTTGAATTGTGTCGGATTTTTGAGTGGTAGGCACGACCGGACTCGAACCGGTGACTTCTACCTTGTCGATCTGAATAAGGCCTTTTTCAGTCATTTTGATAAATATTGAATAGTGCATTACAGCCTTTATTCTCAAGCCTTTGAGCGTTTTGAATTCTTTTTTGTTATTCGTTGTTTTTGAGTGTTTTTTTATAACATGGTAGCAAAATGGTAGCAGTTTTAAAGTGATCTACTCAAAGCTAAACAAAACACTATCAAGGCTTTACGTGCCTCAAGCGTGAGGCATTACCCCTATACCCTGTCAAATAACTGAAAAAATATAACAGGTATTAAGTTTTTGTCAATAACGAACCTGCTTAAGATTGCTTCAACTACCGCTGCCACTTTTTCGGCAGTCTTGCCACTCATACCAAGTTTTGAAGCTGCAATGTCTCGGGCTGGTGGATTTAGTGTTTTCAGTTGTGGAAAATTTTCCATAACCGATTCTTGATAATCTTCTGATTTTTTATCACCACCTGATAAAACTTGTCTTTCCTTCGCCCTGATCTCTTCAATCTTCTTCAGATGTTCATACTCTCGGCCCTTCTGCTCTTTTGTCTTCTGTCTTGCGGAAGGTTGAAAGGGCGGCACGGATACTTCCTTCTGATAATGATGGTTCTTTGGAAAGAATGGATTTTTCACCAATGCCAACCCCAGATTCAAGGTTCTGCTTTGGAGTATGTTGGCCTGATATAACAGGAGATTCTTTTGAAGGAAGCTCATAAACCTCCCTCACACACTGCACCAGCACAGCTCTGACAAGTCAACCGTGGTTGACTTTATGACAACCGTCCCATCTTCGTTAATGTCAACCATTTTTGAAATAGTGGTTGACACCAAATTCCAAGCGGCATTGTCAATTTATCCAATAATGGGCGTATTTGCCCTTCATTTTTAGGTAAAATCACTTCTGGAATGCGAACCAATTCACCGTTTTGGTTCGCATTTTGAGACATGGTTTTCTCCGCAATTTGTATAAATTCGGCAGATTTCATAAGTTGGTGACCACGTATTCTGCTAAATCCCCACCTATCTTGAAGATACTTTTCAAACGTTCCGTATTTCTTTTTATACAAACCTTCATTACGTATCTTGAGCATAATTAGGTTGTTTTCATACCAAGCGGCGTATTTGGCGTTCATTTTTTGGTAAAATCGGCTCTGAAATGTCTACAAATTCATTGTTTTTGTAGACATTTTCAGGCATAGTTTTCATTGCAATTTGCATAAATTCTGCTGATAAAAAATTACAATATTGTAAGAAATATAAAAAGCACAAAAAAAGCGATAAGCATATAATCATCACAATTACACACTTATCGCTCTTGGTTTCCGTGGTTACCTGCGAACAAAAGGATTATAGAAAAAAACAGGCTTTCGGAGCACTCACGGCTTACCCCGTTTTATAATCATCCCCACCTTGCACAGGTGAAAGATTCTCATAACCTCGAACATCATTTTTAGATAGGAATCCCTCTTGTAGTCCGATCTGGTAACACTCATACCGTGTTTTTTGATCTCCTCGCAAAAGTGAGTCAAGTTTGTGTTCAGTGTAAAATCTTAACCGTTCTGTCTCTGTAAACAGTATCCGATTGCAGGCCTGCTCTATCCTCACAAGCCACGGCATAAGAGCATGTACAACAAAGCTCCTGTTCTGCTCGGTGACGTTGGAGTATGTGCTCCGTTCATGATCCTGAATCAGATTAAGAGGCACTCTAAACACTCTTGCAATATCAACAACGCTGAACTTTTGAGAGTCTATCATCTGACTATCTTCAGGAGACAAGCCAACGGTTGTAAACTCCATGCCCTCTTCAAGTAGCGCTACTTTGTGACTGTTGCCACTGCCCTTAAAGGCTGCATTCCACGAACTTTTTAAACTGGCTGCCCCCTGTGGGGATATCTTGCCTGGGTGTCGGAGTATTCCACCTGGCCTTGCGTCGTTATGAAAATACTTACCTGAGTATTCATTGATAGCCTGTGCTCTGCCGATTGTATCTCTAAGCAAGGTTAAAGGTGATAATCCAGTCACACCGTCAAAGGTCAAGCCCTTGATATGAAGGATATCAAACCATTGAAACAGCTCTGTAAACCCGTTTGTACTGTGATACTCATAAACAAGCTGACCATTATCATCAATCTTAACATTCATATTTTGAGGCAATAACGGCCATAGAGCTGTAACCTCTCCTGCATCGTCTCTCTCCACTCGTGCAAATGCATTGCCTCTCAAAGCACAATGTGCCGTCATCAGCTCCCAGAATGATATGGAGTCCATGAACGGATTAGGTGAGTCGTGCAGAATGTTATACAAATTGTGCCCTCTTGCTCGCTGTTTTGTGCCGTCTGACTGTCTCTCATACACGACAAGCGGTAAAGCACCTATTGATTCAGAGAGCACTCTTACACATGCAAATACGGCCGGTAACGCTAACGCACTGGATTCAGTCACATGCTGCCCTGAACTTGTCGGTCTTGAGAATCCCATCTCTAATTCAGGAGTTGTTAAAATTGCCCGTTCGGTTTTTTTCTTGAACCATTCAAACATATTTTTTACCTCATTCTAAGAGAGGAGTCTCATCCCCTCCTCTCTCATTATCTGCTATTACGCCTTCATGACCAATTTTTTTACAGCTTCAGGCAGTATCAGCTTTGAGTCAATACGCTTTGAGCATCTATAACCGATCTGTCCTGTAGCTGCGTATAGCTCTCTGAGTTCCTGTAGATAAATTCCCTGTCTGTCTGCAAGCCATACATAACTGAAATCACCCCAAAGGATAGCAGTGTTACCGGCTGTTGCTTCCGGCATGGCAGAAGAGATATAAACAGGACTGCCAAACAGGGTTGACGGTTCACCTGCCTGTAGAGACTCTTGATAAAAATACCGTCCGTCTCCGTCTTTCAGTTTTCTAATTTGCTTGAGAGTTGAATCATTCATCACAAAAACGGCCCGCTTGCGGTATGGTCTGCCCAATGAATGAACAAGGTCAAGAATCTCGTCAATGTAAACAACGGTGCTACTGGCTGCGGTTTTCCCAAGAGTTGCGTCGCTCAAAATTCCTGTAGGCTGACTCGGCCCTGTGCCTGACAGAAGAGCTGTCTCTTCAGCATCACCGAATGAACGGCCAAAGCTCTCGGCTATAAATCCAGCAAGGTTAAACGCCACATCATAAGCCAACTCTTCAGAAGCAAGTACAAGTGAAGTCAATTTGTGACTACCCAATGTAGCCTGAGCAAGTGTTATATCACTTGCCGTGTATGATCCTCCCTCGTTTGTCCAGTATGCTGTAGCGTCACTGGTTACTATAGGAATGTGGCGGTCTGAATCTGTTTTGATAACTTTGCAGAGAGAACGAAAAATATTTGCATCTGACAAAGCGGTTACAAACTGAGTTTCCCATGACTGTGGTACAGCGTATCCAAGGCTCGGGTCGCTGGATAGTGTCAAAGCTCTCATCTCATCAGGATAGAGAGAACCACGGCCATATCTTACAAATTTGTCATAAGTTCGCTGGTATTCATCCGAACTTTTATAATTTCTGTTGCTCGGTTCTGCAATTTCCAACTGACAACGCTGC
>JADGBC010000039.1 GCA_015231705.1 Desulfamplus sp.
CATCACCTTTTTAGCAAGGGTTTTGAGTACTTCCTCCTCTGTTTCCGGCACCTCAAACAAAATCTCGTCATGCACGGACAAGAGCATTCTTGATGCCATCTTATTGCCGTCAGCAAGCCGAGTCTCATCTATGGCCCTCTCCATTTTTATCATGGCAAGTTTTATAAGATCTGCCGCACTTCCTTGAATAGGCGTATTGATAGCCATCCTCTCGGCAAGCCCCCTTACATTGGCATTGGATGAATGGATATCGCTTAGTTTGCGTCTTCTGCCAAGAAGAGTGGTAACCTCGCCTCTCTCTTTTGCCCCTTCGATAGTTGAGTCAATATATTTTTTTACACCGGAGTATCTTGCAAAGTAGTTGTCAATATAGGTCTGGGCCATTTTTCTGCTTATGGATAGCTCATTCGAGAGCTTAAAAGCACCCATTCCATAAACAATCCCGAAATTTATCGCTTTGGCCTGACGTCTTAGTTCCGCGTCAATCAATCCTGGCATGGCCTGAAACACCTCAGCCGCAGTTCTTGTATGGATATCCTCATCATTTGCAAAAGCATCAATTAAAATTTCATCATTGGCAACGTGGGCAAGTATGCGAAGCTCGATCTGGGAATAGTCTGCTGCCACAAGCTTGCATCCAGTCTCAGGGATAAAAGCTTCTCTTATTTTTCTTCCCTCTTCTGTTCTTATGGGAATATTTTGAAGATTGGGATCTGAACTGCTGAGGCGTCCTGTGGCTGTCACAGCCTGATTAAACGATGTGTGAATCCGTCCGGTTTCAGGATGGATAAGCTCCTGAAGAGCATCTGTGTATGTTGATTTAAGTTTGCCAAGAGATCGGTATCTTAAAATCATGGCCGGAAGTTCATGGTGCTGGGCAAGCTCTGTCAACACAGAGATGTCGGTTGAATAACCGGTCTTTTTTTTGGTTTTTTTCTGCACCGGAAGTTTGAGCTTTTCAAACAGTATTGCTCCCAGTTGCTGGGAGGAGTTTATATTGAACGGCTCTCCTGCAATGGCAAAAATCTTTTTTTCAATCTGTTCAAGCTCCTGTTCAAACTCTTTGGAAAGTGTTTGAAGTTTCTCATGATCAACCTTTATTCCGCTCATCTCCATCCGTGCAAGCACAGGTACAAGAGGCATCTCAATGTTCTGCATTAGTTCATCAAGATCATTCTCTTCTATCTTTTTTTTGAGAATATCATGCACAAGCAAAGTGATATCAGCATCTTCACAGGCATAATCCGTGGCTTTTTCAATTGACACCTCGCTGAAAAGGAGAGGTTTGCTTTTTCTGCTCCTGACAGGTGCTTTTTGACTTGAGGCAGTTTTTACTGAATACATTATATCAGAATCAAAAACCGCTGCGTCTGATTTAGAACTGCAATTAGCTGTATCTGCCTTAGAACTGCAATTATCTGTGCCCACTTTAGAACTGGAATCAGAAATTGGAGTTGTGACCTCTGCATAGGTTATATTTTTATGCCCCAGAAGATCCAGTGCAATCTGGTCAAGCCCATGTCCGCGTCCTGATGGATTGAGAAGATATGAGGCGATCATTGTATCAAAAACCATCCCCTTCATGTGGATACCGTTTTTAGCAAGCACTATATAGTCATATTTTATATTCTGACCAACCTTCTCAACAGCAGGATCCTCAAGCAGGGGTCTTAGAATATTCAGCACAGCCTGCTTGTCTGGTTGTACAATCTCTTTTACAGATTTTATGTTTTGGCTAAACAGTTCTGGTGCTGGAGTGTCAGGGTTGACATGACCAACTGGAATATAAAATGCCTGATGAGGTTTGTATGAGATAGAAATTCCCACAAGTTCGGCAAGCATTGGATTCAACGATGTAGTCTCGGTGTCAATGGCAAACCTGTATGATCCGTTCATGCTCTGTGAATTGTTCTTGCTTTGTTCGTTGATCTTGTCCTGTGAGCTTATGATTGAAGTGCTATTGCCCTTTGATGTGCTGCCTGATGTAAAATCTCGAATTTTCCTGACAAGATTTTCAACATCTTTTATATCTGTAAGACACTGGTAATCCTTTCTGGTAGGCTTCTGCTTATTATTCTCCTGAAAAAATTCCTGATGCAGTTTTCTGAATTCAAATGCTTTAAACAGTTCTGTCAACTTTTCTGAATCATAAGGTTGCAGGCAAAACTCTTCAATTTCATGGGGAAGCTCAACAAATCGGTCAATGGTTACTAATCTGCGGCTTAAAAAAGCCTGCTGCCTGTTTTCGATCAGTTTTACATAAAGAGCTTTTTTTGATTTAAGTTTTTCGATGTTGTCATAAATTCCCTGCACAGAGCCATATTCATAGATGAGTTTTAGTGCAGTTTTTGGCCCAACTCCTGGCACTCCTGGAATATTATCTGATGAGTCTCCGGCAAGGCTTAGCATATCTATAACCTGCTCTGGCATGATTTTGAACTCTGTGAGTATTGACTCTTTGTCAATCTGCTTTTCTTTCATTGGATCCCAGATCACACAGTCGTCAGCAACAAGCTGCATAAAATCCTTGTCACCTGTCACCATGACAGAACTCCAACCCATTTCTCCGGCAATTCGGGAATATGTTCCGATCAGATCATCTGCTTCAAAACCTTCTCTTTCCACAATGGGTATGTTCAATCCACGAACAACATCCTTTATAAACGGGATTTGCAGAACAAGATCATCTGGCATGGCTGAACGGTTGGCCTTGTATTTTTCATATATCTCATGCCTGAAGGTAGGCCCTTTGACATCAAAAAAAATTGCCGCATATTCAGGCTGTCGCTCCTTCATAAGCTTCAAAAGCATCATGGTAACGCCAAATACTGCATTGGTAGGAAGCCCCTTTGAGGTGGAGAGAGAGGGGATTGCATGAAAAGCACGGTAAAGATAGGCACTGCCGTCAATAAGATAAATTTCTTTTTTTTTCATTACAGATCATCTCCGGAGAGCAACAAAAAATGTTCTCCATATTGATTTTGATAAATTTTGGTTTATTCTCTTCCTGGCTCAAATAAAAATAGTAAACAAGAAGATATGCAGCCAGGCTGCATTTTTTGTCAGATTAAAATTGCTGAACAAGGACATTTAAGATGAACACAAGCGAACGGAAAGAGAAGAGACGCACTAAAAGGGTAAAATCATGCCACTGCTGCAGTGGACAATTTTCATTTTGTTGGAACTGCAAATGCGGTTTTTCTATTTGTCAGAGCTGCATGTATGAAAACCAGTGGGGGATGACATGCAACGGTATAACCTGGGAGTGCCCTGATTGCAGTGAACAAAATCATTACTGCAATCAGTGATAGTTTCTATGTGAAAGTCTCTTTAAATAACCGTGATTATATTACCTTTATTCTTTGTTGCGGCCGGAAGCCAATATCCCGCAGGCCGTGCCGGTTATCTATCGGGAAGATCTCCTAACGCGTATTGAATTGGCATGTGCATCAAGCCCTTCAATATCTGCAAGGGTTATTATATCTTCAGCTTCTTTCTCAAATGCAGATTCAGAGTAGCTTATCAGGCTGGTTTTTTTTATGAAATGGTCAACACAGAGGGCTGACGAGAAACGGGCGGTACCTGCCGTGGGCAGAACATGGTTAGGGCCGGCAATATAATCTCCCACAGGTTCCGGAGTGTATGGCCCGACAAACAGTGCACCTGCATTTTTGATCTGGCCAATATACTGAAAAGGCTCTTTTACAACCAGCTCAAGGTGCTCAGGGGCAAGCCGGTTTGATAGAGCAATTGCACTTTCAATGTCAGGTACCACCATTATTGTGCCAAAATCACGGATGGATTTTTCAGCGGTCTCTCTTCGGGATAGTTCTGAAAGCTGGATTTGTACCTCATTTGATGTTGCAATGGCAAGGTCATTGGAATCTGTCACTAAAATAGCCGAAGCCATTACATCATGTTCCGCCTGGGATAGAAGATCAGCCGCAAGAAATTTTGGATTGGCATCTTTGTCTGCAATAACAAGAATCTCGCTTGGTCCGGCGATCATGTCAATACCCACGGTTCCAGATACGATCTTTTTGGCAAGAGTTACATAAAGATTGCCAGGGCCGACAATTACATCGACCTTTGGAATCTGTCTGGTTCCATAAGCCATGGCAGCGACAGCCCACGCACTTCCCGCCTTGAACACGCCATGAATTCCAACCCGTCTGGCTGCCACCAGCATGTGGGGATTGATTGTGCCATCGCTCATTGGTGGAGTCATCAGACAGATTGATTCAACTCCGGCAACTCTTGCAGGTATTCCACCCATCAGCACCGATGAAACTAAAGGAGTCTTTCCCCCTTTGGCTCCGGGTGCGTAGATTCCTGCGGCTGTCACCGGTCTGACAAGCTGCCCTACCATAACCCCGTCCCGAGGGTTATCTATCCACGAATTCTGTTTCTGTTTTTCATGAAATGTCGTCAGTTGTGCAACCGCACGTTCAAGAGCTTTTAAAAAGGTACTATCCACCTGTTTTTCAGCATGCTCAAACTCTTCTGAAGTCACCTTTAAATTCTCTTCCGTGACAGCCTTTGAATCAAAACGATTGGTGTAATCGACTAAAGCCTTGTCGCCCCGAGCCTTTACATCTTCAATATATTGTGCAACCTGCTTATAATCATTTTCTGAAAAGCCAAGACCACGCTTAATTATTTCGGATATCTTCTGTTCTCCGGCTTCAGATGGGTAAGTAAATATTTTCATTTTGTTGTACAAAAATCCTTTCAGTGTCTCTGTTTATTTATTGACAATTTTACGTTTGTCCATGATGAAACTGCTGCCCTCGATGGATTTTGATTTTTTCTTTGCTCCGGAAAAAGCATCGTTCACCTCGATATACTGTTTGTACTGAGAAGATGAGAGATCGACCCCAGCCATGCTGATGGAGATAATGGGAAAAACCTGTTCTCTACCTTTTCGGTCAAATGCCACAATGGCTTTTCTTGCAACATCTTCAGGTGTGTAAAATCTGGTAATTCCCTCATCAAACATGCAGATAATGCTCTGTGCAACGTCATAAACCTTTTCCAGAGGCAGAGTAATTACAAAATCATCCCCGCCAATATGGCCGATGAAAAAATCATCTACACCGTTTGCCTTCAGCCCCATCTGAATAACATGGCTGTTAAAAATGATTACCTCATCTCCTTTGGCAAATCCATATTTGTCGTTAAATGCCTTGAAATTATCAAGATCAGAATAGATGACACATATCTTTTCAGCCTTTGATATAGCTGATTCTATCCGTCTGGCAATACTGTTATTGCCAGGCAGCCCTGTAAGTGGATTTGCATCTAATGCCATGCTGTATAAAAATTTCAATTCCTTCATTGCATGGTTTAGTTTCAGATGAGTTCGTACTCTTGCCTGCAAAATAGCAGGGTTTACCGGTTTGGTTATATAATCAACCGCCCCAAGATCAAGCCCGGTTGTCTCATCTTCTACATCATTCTTGGCAGATATGAAAATAATCGGTATGTCTGCAACCAATTTATCACTTTTTAGTCTTCTGCACACTTCGTAACCATCCATATCCGGCATGACAATATCAAGCAGAATAATATCTGGCATCACCTTATATGCCAGTTCAATTGCTTTTTTTCCATCTTTTGCAAAAAAAGTGTCGTAGTCCTGATGCAGCAGATTGATGAAAATTCTTATGTTATCAGGTGAATCATCAACAATGAGAATCTTATGCTTACAATTTTGTATCATGCCAATCCGTTCAATGTTATTGTCAAAAAGATAATGATTTTTAACAAAGGCATTTTCTTAAGTCAAGGCCAAATAAATATTCATATCTTCTAAAAAGTTGCTAAAAGTCACGAGATAAATAGCCTTACAGATTTTTAATGATAGTTATTCAAATTGCAGAATTCCAAATGACTGAGGTACATGGAAATTAGGCTTTGGAAGATCAATTGGTGACCATGTCAGCCAATGAGGGTGGGAGGTGTTATCTGCACATTTATAGAAGTTTGCCCGCCACTCAACTTGTGGGGCAGGTGTAGTGACCGGACAGTATCTTCTCAGCAGGTTTATGGGTATAGAGTACTCAACAGTCCATGTGACCGGTTGCACAAGTTCCGGATCAATAATGCGTGGCAATGAATGGTAACCATATATTTTGTTGCTCTCGCTTTTTGGTATTATAATCCTATCTTTGCCTGCTCCAGGCTGAAAATGAAAAAGCATAGTACCTCCGCAGTTCATCTCAATGTTAAAGTATCCTATAGAAATGTCGGAATCAGGTGTAAAAAAAAATTCGACACAGCTATCCTTCCAGACATCATCCTGATGCTCTGCGGCGACTGCCCTAACATATCTGTCCTCTACTCGAAACATCACATATATAGCCATTGCACTGTATGCAACCTTTACCTCTGCCTTTGGAAAATGGTTAGGTCGATCCCCCATGTAGTTCCTGAGCAGTTCGGATGAAACATCTTTCCATGGAGAACCATACCAATCCCCATTGCCTTTTGGAGTACTTAATATTTTGGTTACTCTATATAGCATATTTTGTTTCGTTATTATATGTGATAATTTTTACTGAAAGTGTTAATTGGTACCCTACTAAAATAAAAAGACAGGATCTTTTTTCTTTGATCAAAAGCGAACGCTCTCATTGAATAATGATTAATCTTATCATTTTTATGTTGAGATGGATACGTATAATTGAAAAGACAAGAAACCGTAGTCAGTTTTTGATTAAAATCATTTTGGTTGACTGAAAAGGTTATAGTATCGTAAAGTATCTTATTTTATTGGCTTGTAACGAGATCCAACTTATTTTTGAATATTAACCAAATCAAAGCAATATAGGAGCAGTTAGAGATGAATTTGTTTAAGCGTGTTGGCCTTTTGTTTATGTGTATGCTTTTTGTATCCGGCGTGGCCATTGGAGAGGAAAAGAAGCTGAAAGCTGGCTTTATCTATGTGGGGCCGGTCGGAGATTATGGTTTTTCACATGCTCATGATCAGGGCAGAAAATTTGCTGAATCAAAACTTCCTTGGCTTGAGACTGTTATTGTAGAATCTGTTGCAGACGCAGATTGTGCAAGAATAATTGACCGTTTAGTTCAGGAACAGAAATGCGATGTGGTCTTTACAACCAGTTTTGGTTACATGGAAGATACTATAAAAGCCGGTCAGAGATATCCTGATAAAAAATTTATGCACTGTTCAGGGTTTAAAAATCTACCCAATGTGGGAACTTATTTTGGAGATCTCTATCAGACATATTATCTCAATGGCCTTATGGCAGGAGCTCTGACCAAAAGTAATAAAATCGGTTATGTGGCAGCCTTTCCAATACCTGAATTAATACGCCACATAAATGCATTTGCTCTTGGCATAAAGGCTGTCAATCCAAAAGCAGAAGTTGATGTAAGATGGACTTACGCATGGTATGGCCCTGATAAAGCAAAAGAGGCTGCTGAAGCTTTGATAGCAGAAGGGTGTGATGCTCTTGCATTTACAGAAGACACTCCAGCGGTTATTGAAGTTGGTCAGGAACACACAGAAAAGGGAAAACAGATATATACCTTTAGCCACTACAGCCCTATGCAACCTTATGGAAAAGATTCCGTGGTGTCAGGGCAGTTGATGAACTGGGGAGGTATGTATGTCAAGATTCTTGAGGATATCCACAACGGTACATGGACAAACGAGGATATGTGGTGGCTTACTGCTGAAAAAGCTGCAATCCTGGGTGGTAGCTTTGATGAAATCATCAATTCAAAGTTTGTTAACGACCTTAAAGCAGTTAAAGTCAAATCTCCTGATTTTGGAGAACTTTCAGTTTATGATCTTGTACTGAAAAGATATGACCAGATGCAAAAAGGTGTTGAGGAGTTTGATCCGTATCAGGGACCAGTCAAAGACAACACCGGCAAAGAACAGATCAAGGCAGGCACTCGAGCATCAAAGCAGGATCTGTTAAGCATCATGTATTATGTGGATAACGTTAAGGGCACAATACCTCAATAGTTCGTACTCTGAATTTTGAATAGCCATACTTGCTGCATAAGGCTCTACCACGACTAAAAACTAAAGTCTTGTCCACGGCTATTTAAAAAGATTCTTATATGACGGCTATGCCCTGATGAGAACAACAAATAATCAAACTGCCTGAACGGCTGATTGAACAATCTATTTCTGAGTATTAAGGGATTACACTGATAAAAAAAATCTTTGTAATCCCTTAATTATTAATGTGTGCTAATTTAGCAATATCTGACGCTTCTGTAAAAAGTCAGCATGTGAAATTTCACCACATTTTGTAGTGGGTTTTTATTTGGCCAAACCGCTATATGGTGTGGTCAAAAATCGGAGATCAAACTTTTTACTTGACCATTAATGTCTGATTCTGAAAAATAAAATGCATTTTCACTGTAAAATACAAAAGAAATTATGAGAAAAATAGAAACACTTGAAATGGTAAATATCTCAAAATCGTTTCAAGGAAAATTTGCCAATCAGGGAATTAATCTTAAGATCAATTCAGGCGAGATTCTAGGGCTTCTGGGTGAAAACGGTGCCGGCAAAACCACCTTGATGAATATCCTATACGGTCTCTATCAGCCCGACTCCGGAGAGATAAAAATCAATGGGAAAAATGTAAGAATCACCTCTCCTATAGACTCCATACAACAGGGTATTGGAATGGTGCATCAGCATTTTATGTTGATACAGAACCATTCTGTCATTGAAAACATTGCTCTGGGTTATTATAAAACACCATTTTTTTTCCCAAAGATAAGAATCCATGAAAAGGTAGTTGAGTTTTCCCGAAAGTTCAGTTTTGCGATTGAACCATATAAAAAAGTGTGGCAGCTCTCCGCAGGAGAACAGCAGAGAGTTGAGATCATCAAAGCCCTTTTAAATGGTGCTGATCTTCTTATATTAGATGAACCCACATCCGTTTTGACCCCGCAGGAGATCAAAGAGCTTTTCAGAATCCTCAACGACATGAAAAATGAAGGTCACATGATTATTCTCATCAGCCATAAATTGGATGAGATCATGGATATATGTGATCGGGTTACAGTTTTACAGAAGGGAAAGATAGCAGGTCACGCTGACACCGCTGGTATGGATAAAAAATCCCTGGCAAGAATGATGATTGGCAGAGATGTTCTGTTCAATGTCAACCGTGAGCCACTGCCAAAAGGTGAGCAGGTTCTTAAAGTCTCTAATCTCCATGTGTTGGGGGATAAAGGCATTTCTGCTGTGAAAGATGTCTCATTTGATGTATTTGCAAATGAGATTTTTGGCATAGCAGGAGTTGCCGGAAATGGGCAAAAAGAGCTTGCGGAGGCAATTACAGGTATCAGACCGGTCAGGTCAGGGACAGTGTTTGCGGGTCTGAAAAATATTACCAATATGTCTCCTAGAAAGATTTACGACCATGGGGTCTCACATGTGCCGGAAGAGAGAATTAAATTTGGAATTGCTCCGGGGCTGTTTCTCTATGACAATGCTATTTTAAAACAGCACCACCTTAAAAAATTCTCAAGAAAAATGTTTTTAGAGTATGGTAGGATTAAAAATCATACCAGAGATCTTGTTGACAGTTACAACGTAGCTGCTCATTCAATAGAGGTGCAGATCAGAAATCTCTCCGGCGGTAATATTCAAAAACTGATTCTTGGACGGGAGATAAGCGAAAAACCATCTCTTCTTGTTGCATCTCATCCGACTTATGGTCTTGATGTTGGGGCAACTGAATATTTACGTGAACAGCTGCTCAAACGGAGACGTGAAGGTGGAGCAGTTCTTCTTTTTTCAGAGGACTTAGATGAGATATTTGAACTGTGCGACAGAATTGCCGTTATGTTCCAGGGTGAATTTACAGGTATTCTGGATTCATCGGATAGCGAAAAGCTTTCAGATATAGGCTTGATGATGGCAGGATCAGTACGTTACTGAAGTCATTTTGGCCAAGCCTCTTTTTTTTGTTCGGACACTAACGTTAAATAACCGGCACGGCCGGAGCGAGGTATTGCTCTTGGCCACAACGAAGAATGAAAGTCGCATGATTACTGCTATTTCAAGAGACTTTCACATAAAGGATCAGACCAAATAACATGTTTAAATTGACTGTTTATGACAGAGAGACCATCACTCCTCTTCGATCTCTTATGACAAATATTGGCTCTGTTGTAGCTGCTCTGTTTGTCATAAGTATTGTTTTTCTTCTGTGTGGAGTCAACCCTGTTTATGCAATTGGAAAAATATTTGCGGGTTCATTTGGCTCAATGTATGGTTTTAAAGAGACAGTTACCAAAGCAATACCCCTGATACTTACCGGGGCCGGACTCACTCTTGCCTTCAGAGCTAAATTTTGGAATATCGGTGCTGAAGGTCAAATTTTAATGGGAGCCCTTATGGGTACCTGGGTAGGACTTACATGGGGATCTGTTCTGCCATCTTTTTTGCTGATTCCTCTCATGTTTGTGGCAGGTTTCCTGGGGGGAGCACTGCTGGGACTAATTCCTGCGATACTAAAAATAAAATTTTCAATTAATGAAGTGATATCAACTCTGATGCTTAACTACATATGTGCTGAACTTATCACCATGCTTATTGTAGGTCCCTGGAAGGGCAATACCCGTTTTGGTTTTCCTGGTACCAATAATCTGAGTGAGGCTGCACTGCTGAGCGTTATCCCTGGTTCAAGAATACACTATGGAACTTTGATGTTGGCCATTGTCGCTGTAGTTATCTTATCCATTATTGTCTATCGGACACGTTTTGGATATGAAGTCAGAGTGATTGGAGAAAATTCTGAGGCAGGCAAATATGCGGGTATCGACTTTTTCAGAACAACCCTTGTTATTATGGTTATCAGCGGAGGTCTTGCTGGTATTGCAGGTATCGGTGAGCTTGCCGGTATCCATCACTATCTTGGATATCCTGCATCCATCTCTTCCGGATATGGATTTACTGCCATTATTGTGGCGTGGCTTGCCAAGCTTAACCCCATGTATGTCCTTGTTTCTGCTCTGTTTTTTGCCGGTATCCTTGTGGGTGGAGATGCCATTCAGATCTCACTTGGTCTTCCTGGTGCAACGGTTCAGATAGTCAATGGAATTCTTCTTGTTTTTCTTATTATGGGAGATTATTTTTTAAAGCACAGAGTTGTAGTCGGCTTCTCAAATAGAGAGCATCTGACAAAATAGGCAACATCAATGGGTAAACAAAAACAGATAGAGCAAATTTGAATTTCTCAAAATAACCGGCACGGCCGGAGCGGGATATTGGCTCTCGGCCACAACGAAAAGTGAAAGTCACATAAACACAGCTATTTTAAAAGACTTTCACATAAAAGGAAGATTGAATAGAATGGAAGATGTTGTGATCTCAGTGCTACATAGAACAATGGTTGCGGGTACCCCTCTGCTTCTTGGTACTGTAGGAGAGGTTATCTGTGAAAGATCAGGGATATTAAATCTTGGTGTTGAGGGAGTGATGTCTGTAGGAGCTGTAGTGGCATTTATTGTCACCTATATCACAGGCAGCCCATGGCTTGGCCTTCTTGCGGCTATTAGTGCTGGTATGATTCTTTCAGTGCTTCACGCTTTTGCCTCTGTGACACTTCAGGCCAATCAGGTGGTCTCTGGCCTGGCTTTAACCATGATAGGTCTTGGCCTTTCAGGAATGCTTGGAAAACCTTATGTGGGTAAACCCCTTGCCGTAAAGATGAATGATGTAGCTATCCCCTGGCTTTCAGATATTCCATTTATCGGGCCTCTATTTTTTAAGCAGAGCCCTTTTTTCTACATGGCTATTATTTTAGCATTGGCAGCATGGTTTTTTCTTGAACGGACACTGCCAGGGATCAAGGTAAGATCAGCAGGTGAGAACCCAAGAGCCACAGAAACTCAGGGGGTCAATGTGACGCTGCTCAGATACGCCTGCGTTATTACGGGCGGTGCGTTTTCAGCCATGGCAGGTGCACATCTGTCAACATCATACAGTAAGTCCTGGATTGAAGGGATGACAGCTGGCAGGGGATGGATAGTAATTGCCTTGACCATATTTTCTCTTTGGAATCCTGGAAAGGCAATCATGGGGGCATTTCTTTTTGGAGGAGTTTTTGTTCTTCAATATCTTCTTCAGCCTATTGGCATCTCTCCTAATTTCCTTGCAATGCTTCCCTATCTTGCAACACTTCTGATTCTTCTTGCCATGAGCCTAAGGGATCGCAGGAGGCTGAATGCCCCTGCACAGCTTGGAGAGCCGTATAAAAGAGGGGAGAGGTAGTTTGCCTTTTTCGATTTGGTTACTCCCTAAGTTTTATTTGCATTTTTTTTAAAGCTTAGGGAGCTGTAAACAGTAATTGTTAGCTATGAAATACTAACACGAACATGATTGCGTATCAATCATCCCCTAATATAGAAATATGGAGTCATTTTCACGGTAAAAATCAATGGGATCACTCCCCTAAATTACCACAAACTACACCTGTTTCTGTAGAACATGATCAGGGATGTATGTCGCACATGAATCTGAAGATTCCCAGGCAGAAACTCTTGAGACCCGTACAGTCTCATTGAGTGCTTTAAGACTGGATTGAAGTTTTTCAGCAATGTAGATGGCAATACGTTCTGATGAAGGCTGTATGGATTCAAAAGCCTCAAGTTCATTTAGATACTTGTGGTCCAGGTCCGTCATTATTTCTCGTATACATTTTTTTATATCCCCAAAATCCACAAGAACTCCCGCAGAATTAAGTTTGTCTCCTGCAACATAGACCTCGATATTCCAGTTATGTCCATGCAGATTTTCACATTTTTGTCCGACCATTGTAAGTTTGTGTGCGGCGGCAAAATGGGTTTTTACCTTTAATTCAAACATGTTCAGATTCCTTAATTGATTGACTTCTGGCGGTAGATATAAACTTCATTTCTTTCATAACATGACCGTCAGCTTAAAGTTTTACTATAAAGCTCGGCCATGGCGTTATTGTAATAACCGGCACGGCCGGAGCGGGGTATTGGCTCTCGGCCACAACGAAGAATGAAAGTCATATAATCACGGCTATTGAAAGAGACTTTCACATAAAGATATTAATGAATTACGCTCAATTGTACTACATCCCCTTGAAAAGATTTTTGAGCTTGTTCGATATCTTGTCAGCATCAAGGCGATCAAACTCCTGGAGCAGCTTTTCCTGTTTTTTTGACAGGCCCGTCGGGGTTTTAATACTGACCTGAATAATCTGATCCCCCCTCCTTCCGCTTCGCAAAGATGGAATTCCCTCTCCTTTGAATCTGAAAGTGTCACCATACTGAGTGCCTTTGGGGATTTTAAGATTTTTTTCACTTTCAAGAGTCTGTATGGTGATCTCATCTCCAAGTGCCGCCTGGATAAAGGAGATATCTACAACACATACAACATCTGTACCTTGTCTTTGAAAAAATTTATGAGGCTTTGCCTGGATAAACACATAAAGGTCTCCAGGTGGTCCTGCTGACATGCTGGGTTCCCCCTCTCCAGTTAGTCTGAGTTTTGCACCGGTATCTACACCTCCCGGTACCTTTACCGACACTTTTTTGGAGACCTCCATTCTTCCTGATCCCCCACATTTAGTGCATGGGTGTGGTATTGATTTGCCCTTGCCGCGGCAGTATGGACATGTGGTTTTGACCTTAAAAAATCCTTGGCTCTGGACAAATTGCCCGGAACCATGGCATTGAGAGCATGTTTCGGGTTGAGTCCCCTCTTTGCAGCCACTTCCATGACAGGTATCGCATATATCATATTTTATTATATCAATCTCTTTTTCAACACCAAATGCGGCCTCCATAAATTCAAGTGTCATGTCATAGCGAAGATCAGCACCCCGTTGCACTCTCTTGCCGCCACTTCTGCCACCTGAACTGCCGAAACCAAAGAAATCTTCAAAAATATTACCAAAACCAGAAAACATCTCTTCAAAATTCACACCATTGCTGGAAAAACCGGAACCTTCAAGTCCTTTATGTCCGAACTGATTGTAAATTTGCCGTTTTTGATCATCAGAAAGAACACTATAAGCCTCAGATGCTTCTTTAAATTTTTCTTCAGCTTCCTTGTCTCCAGCATTTTTATCAGGATGATATTTAATGGCTAGTTTCCGATATTTGGATTTTAATTCATCCTTGTTTGCATCTCTGGCAACCCCGAGTATTTCATAATAATCACGTTTTTCTGACATAGTTTTCCCGTTATTTTTCCATTAATGTATCAAGTAAAATAAAACGTCTATTAACGGAATTGATAAATGGTTGTAAAAATGGCTCTGTTATGTTACCAGTATTAGCTTTTTATGAACTGGTAGCTTGATTCCACTGCTATTAATTAGACATTGATTTTTTTTGTTTCCCTACTGTTTGTTATAAATAACGTAAACTAACGCATAATACAGGATTGTCAACAATGAGCATTGAACTTGATTTTATTAAAGAGATGTTTGACAGTATTGCTCCTAAATATGATTTTCTTAACCGTTTCCTGAGTGCTGGACAGGATATTTTATGGAGAAAAGAGATGGTTCTTGGTGCGGAACTTCCAAATCAGAGTATAGTTCTGGATGTTGCGTGTGGTACCTGTGATGTTGCATTAGAGGTAAAAAAACAGCAAGGCGATGGTGCCACAGTATTTGCAACAGATTTTTCACCCGGAATGCTTGCTCTTGGGAAAAGAAAAATTTTGAAACATGAGGAGGGTGCAACGATTCATCTTGTTTCTGGCAATGCCCTTGCTCTTCCATTTAAAGAGAGCCGTTTTGATGCGGTTTTTATTGCATTTGGGATCAGAAATATCATGGACAGGCAAAGTGCTGTCGCATCATTTTACAGAGTTCTTAAACCCGGCGGTACTCTTGCTGTACTGGAACTTACATCTCCACCTAAAGGTTTCTTCAGAGATATCTATCTGCTATATTTCAAACGTCTCCTGCCAGCAATTGGAACCGTGCTCTCTAAAAATGCCGGAGCTTATCATTACCTTCCGGAATCGGTACTTAACTTTCCAAATCCGAGAGAATTTGCTTCAACGCTTCGGCAGTCAGGGTTTGAAATGGTTAAATGGAAAGTTATGACACTGGGAATAGTCACTCTTTTTATAGGAAAAAAAGCATCCGCATTATAAAAGAGAGCTTCCTTGGCGTCTCTTTGCACTCATTCCAAGTATGATGCCTATGATAAGTACACCTGCACCAATAGAGAAAGAGTATAGAATCTCTTTATTCGATTGACTGCTGCATTTTTCAATTAATAGTTTCTGCTCTTCAAGCTGCATGACTACATTGTTGTACTTTTGTTCTATTTCAAGGAAATTTGAGGACCTATTTTTAAGGTCATTATACTCTTTCTCTTTCTCTATCAGTTTATTCTTTGTATCGGCAAGAGTCATTTTCTCAGATTTAACCTGCTCCAGCATGGCTGATAACTCTTTGTTTTTGTTCTTTAAGTCATTTACCATTAAAGAGACTGGTATCTCCTTTGTCATATAACGGCTTAAGACCCAGCCCTCTTTTCCATTGGCAGTTTGAATTTTGGCCCATTCATTACCATATTCAACCATATTCACAGCATCTCCAGATGGTAACATTGCAATAATCTTATAGGAAACTCCGGGACCCGTCCTCATGGTTATTTCCATCCGTTGACTGACATAATATTGTTCGGCACTAGAAGTGACTGAGGAAATTAATATAAAACTAAATGCTAATGCAATTAAATATGTTAGTTCAACAAAGCCTGTACTTATAGGGCTTTTGATTTTAATAGAGGGAAAGTATCCGGTTTGTTTGAAATTTATTGTCATGTAATCCACCTTTTTATTTAAAAATTAAAAACCTTTTTGTCATTAATTGCTTAAAAAATAATATTTGGAATCAAATTCAGATAACCTGGCAATTCTTTTCCGTTGCTTCTGGCCACAAACAAGAATGAAAATCCAATGAGTAGTGCTATTTCAAGAGCACTTTATGCATAAACATGCATGGCATAATTTTATGCTACAAAGAAAAATTAAAATTCCATTGATATGGCTATTTAAAAAAACTTTCACACAAAAGGGCATTGACAGGAATCCAAAATATTTCTTACTAACATTGAAAAGAGAATTGTTCAAGGTCACTCTAAACTCTATTGACTAAAAAAAGTTCTGCAATGAGTCTTATAAATCAGTATCAATAGCAGGGTTTTTAGTAAAAACCTTTTAATGTATCTACTCTCTCTAATAAAAATTAGGAATGATCGTCTAGTCTGAAAAGGCTTTGCGTTCCTGTCTGTCAAGAATTAAGTTGTTTCCACAAATCAATTAATATATACTTTTATATTAATCAAACAGTACTTTTATCACAACAAAAAATAGCCATAGCATCTCTTTAGTTTTGGCGTAAAAGATGCTATGGCATAGAAAAGGAGAGACGTATTGATATGCAGAATTATAGAGATATTATTCAATATGCAATAGAACGTGAAATTGAAGCTGAGGCATTCTATAAAGCGGTGGTTGAAAAAGTTTCAAAGCCCCTCCTGAAAGAGATGTTTTTAAACTTTGCAAAAGAAGAGAGTAAACATCAGCAGATACTTGAAGGCGTTCTTCAGAATAAAGAAGCGGAATCTCATTTCAAAAAAACAAATGACTATGGTGTTTCTGAGACTGTAGCAAAGCCTAAAATTTCAGAAGATATGAAATTAGCAGACGTGTTTACTATTGCAATGAAAAATGAAGAAAAAGCTATGAAAATGTATCAGTGTCTTGCTGAGGATTCATCTTCAGACAGCATAAAGAAGCTTTTTGAAGAGCTTGCAACTATGGAACAGGGCCATAAATTCAAGATGGAACAATCGTATATTGACGTGGCTTATGCAGAAGCATGGTAATGGTCTTTTAAGGTTTGAGTATCGTGTAAAATAGCTACTGTGCATGTTGAATGTTCAGAAGAATTTAAGATGCGTAAGAACTATATTGCAGGTAAAAAAGCTGCTTGAAAAACAAAACCTCTCCGTAAACCCGCACCGCAAACAAAAAAGGGTTACAGTGATTAGCTGTAACCCATTGATTTTATTGGTCGGGGCGAAGAGATTCGAACTCCCGACATCCTGCTCCCAAAGCAGGCGCGCTACCAGACTGCGCTACGCCCCGAATTTTTCAAAAGTTTCTATCATGCTTCTTTAATGTATGCAAGCATATTTTTAAATTTTTATTTTTTATCGTTATGGCTTAGGGCTGTTTAGAAAGTTGAATCTAAGAGTAATTTCAGAAAAGATGTTTGTCTTATATCCTTTTAATACAATATGCATTCAAGGTGATCCTCAACTCTTACCAACGTATTGAAATGAAATCTTTTTTCAATTATCTTGACACCTGTGAAGATAAATATTAACTTAGTTCATTTTATTCGGATGATGGGTAGAGTGATATTATAAGCTAATTTATGGGTATTAACAGTTGTTTTACAGGCAGCTTGAAGAGGATACAATACAGATATTTCTGTTCTCCAAAGCTTTTCTGCTACAGGAAGGAAGATAATGCAGGTAAAAATAGAAGATCAAAGCACAGTAAAAAAAATAATTCATATTGAAATCGAAGGAGAAGATGTTACCGCAGAACTTGATAAGGCGTATAGAGATCTCGGAAAGTCTGCATCAATCAAGGGGTTCAGAAAGGGAAAAATTCCACGGAAAGTGCTTGAAAGCAGGTTCAGTAAAGATGTAAATGCAGATATAGTTTCAAGGTTAATTCAAGATTCATACTCAGAAGCTATCAAGAGTCAATCTATCGTTGACATTGTGGGTCCGCCATCAGTGATGGATGAACTTCCTGAACTTGAACAGGGAAAACCTTTTAATTTTTCAATTAATGTCGAAGTAAAGCCTGTGCTTTCAGATATTGAATTTAAGGGAATAGAACTTAGAAAGAACGTCTATAAACCTTCTGATGAAGAAATTGATGCCCAGCTCCATATGATCAGACAAACGATGTCAACCAAAAAAACCGTAACCGAAGAGCGGCCTGCAAAGGAATCTGACTTTGTTTTGATCGATTATGAGGGATTTGTTGACGGAAAACCGTTTGAACATACTCCAAAAATTGAAAATTATCTTATGGATATTGGAAGTAAAAATATGCCCGAAGAGTTTTCTGCAAAACTTACAGGTGCTATTCCTCCAACCGATCTAGAAATAGAGGTTGTTTATGAGGATGACCATACAGAAAATGAGCTTGCAGGAAAAACAGTTGTCTATAAAGTGGCCATGAAGGAGATACAGGAAAAGGAGCTACCTCCCTTAGATGATACGCTTGCAGAGAAGCTTGGACAATTTGAAAATCTTGAAGGAATTAAAGATGCGATCCGTTCCAATCTTGAAGCTGGATATAAAGTAAGAACTCATCAGGAGCTAAGTGAACAGATTTTTACCACGCTGCTGGAGAAGATAGATTTTGAAGTTCCTGATGTCCTTGTTGAATCAGAGCTCAATGGCATTATAGCAGAGACGGAACAGGCATATAAACAACACAATATCACGCTTGAAGATGCTGGTGTCACCAAAGATATAATCAGAACCAGATACCGTGATGTTGCTGAACAACAGGCCAGAAGACACCTTTTGCTTGGTAAGATTATTGAGCAAGAAAAACTTGAACTAACTGAAGATGAGATGGAAGAAGCATTTGCAGGGATGGCCAGATCCATGCATGCTACAGTTGAGCAGGTCAAGAAAATGTTTAAAACCGATGCGGCCGCATATCAGCTCGAATACATAAAGATGATTGAGCTCGAAAAGAAAGCGGTAAACCACATCATCGACAATTCAAATATCATTGAAGTTGAACCAGAGGCTGAAGACGCACCTTCTCCGACGGCTGTGGAAGATGATACAGCATCTATTCCCTCTATCTCCGCAGATATGCAATAGATCTCTTGCCACTCTTTTATTCCTAACCTTATTTTATGTGAAAGTCTCTTGATATAGCTGTAATTGTTGAGACTTTCATTGTTCGTTGTTCCCATAAGGGCATGGCCGTTATAGAAATTATTGAGATAGACAAGTATATCAAAGTTGAGACGGTAACAGAGTGGCAAAGTCTGAAAGAACCCCATAGAGAGGCAGTTTTGAGAAGTGTATGGCATTGCTGTAATCCTTAACAGTAGGTACTTTTTCTAATATGAAAATATATTTTGATTTTTATGATTAGTGCAGCCATATATAAAAATATGCCTTTTAAAATAAGTAACCGAGTTGTAAAGAGTATAAAGATTATTATAATAGAAAAGAGCAAAGGAGACCCACAGTGCCTTTAATACCCATGGTCGTTGAGCAGACAAACAGGGGAGAACGTGCCTACGACATATATTCAAGACTTTTAAAAGACCGGATTATCTTTCTTGGCTCGGCAATTAATGACGAGATAGCCAATCTGATTGTTGCCCAGCTTTTATTCCTTGAATCCGAAGACCCTGAAAAAGATATCAACTTTTATATAAACTCCCCGGGCGGTGCCGTAACCGCTGGTCTGGCCATCTATGATACAATGCAGTACATAAAACCAGATGTATCAACTGTATGTGTAGGGCAGGCTGCCAGCATGGGTGCTCTTCTTCTAGGAGCTGGAGCTAAGGGAAAGCGATTTTCCCTCCCAAACTCAAGAATTATGATCCACCAGCCTCTTGGCGGTGCTCAAGGGCAGGCATCAGATATTAAAATTCAGGCAAATGAGATACTGCGTATGAAGGATGTGTTGAATCAGATTCTCTCTCACCACACTGGACAGAATCTTGAAAAGATCTCCAATGATACTGATCGTGATTTTTTTATGTCAGGGGCTGAGGCCTGTGAGTATGGAATTGTTGATCGTGTCGTTGCTGACAGAGAAGAGATTGATCCTTCAAAGGAGGCATAACTATGAGCCGAAAAAAAAAAGACGACAATGATCAGTTCTCTTGCTCTTTCTGTGGAAAGAACCAGAAAGAGGTAAAAAAGTTGATTGCAGGCCCCAGCGTTTATATATGTAATGAGTGTGTTGGGCTGTGTGAAGAGATCATTGACGATGAGGAAAAAACAGAGAAGAAATTATTGCATAAAGAGCAAAAAAATCTTACCCCTAAACAGATCAAAGAGGTTCTTGATTCCTATGTAATTGAGCAGGATCATGCTAAAAAAGTTCTTTCAGTAGCAGTCTATAATCATTATAAACGTCTTGATACAGAGCTTAACAAAAAGGATGAGGTGGAGATTCAAAAGAGCAATATTCTTCTCATCGGTCCCACTGGTTGTGGTAAAACTCTTCTTGCCCAGACACTGGCTAAATTTCTTGATGTACCGTTTACAATTGCTGATGCCACAACTCTTACCGAGGCAGGATACGTAGGGGAAGATGTTGAAAATATCGTTTTGGCATTGGTTCAAAATGCAGATTATGATATCGAAAAGGCACAAAGGGGTATCATCTACATTGATGAAATTGATAAAATTTCACAACGTGGAGATAATCCATCCATTACCAGGGATGTATCTGGTGAAGGTGTTCAGCAGGCCCTGTTGAAGATCATTGAGGGAACCACCGCAAGTATTCCACCGAAAGGTGGTCGAAAACATCCTCAACAGGATTTTGTCAAAGTAGATACCTCAAATATTCTTTTCATCTGCGGAGGAACATTTACCGGTCTTGAAAAGGTGGTTCAAAGAAGGATCAGCAGTAAATCTATGGGTTTTGGTGCAAAAGTGACAAGCAGTCAGGAAAAACCAATTGGAGAGCTGCTTGAGAAGCTGAAACCCGAAGACCTTATTAAATTTGGGCTGATTCCTGAGTTTCTTGGAAGGCTTCCTGTAATTGCAACTCTTGGAGAGCTCAACGAAGACTCTCTTATCAAAATTCTCACTGAACCTAAAAATGCTCTTGTCAAGCAATACCAGAGACTTTTTGAGTTTGAAGGGATAAACCTCCAGTTTACAGAGGAGGCATTGGTCTCAATGGCAAAAGAGGCGGTAAAGAGAAAATCTGGTGCAAGAGGGCTCAGAGCAATTATGGAAGAGACCATGCTGGATATAATGTATGAACTGCCATCAATTACTGATGTAAAGGAGTGTATAGTAGGAGAAGAGGTTGTGCTGAACCATGAGCAACCAATTCTTCTGTTTGAACAGGCAAAAAAACAGGCTTAACTCTTGCTGTGCTTAAAATAGACAAAACAAACAGATATAATAACGGCCATGCCCTGATGGGCACAACGAAAAATGAAAGTCTTATAAATACGGCCAATTCAAGAGACTTTCACATAAAAGCCCTTCATTGATGTTTAGTCAGGATCATACATAGCACAATCTATTTATGATCCTGCTTCAGAGTACCAAGAATCTGGTATAAGCAGATTAAAAAAGTCTACCTTTGCTTAATTATTTTGATTGCCAGCCCACAATTATCACACACAGAGACCTCCTACTCAAGATGATCAATATATCAAAAATTTTTAATTCCAATGATTCCCGGGCAGAAGAGAGCCGAGAGCTGCCCCTTCTTCCCTTAAGGGATATGGTGTTGTTTCCCCATATGGCAACACCCGTATTTGTGGGGAGAACAAAATCTATTAATGCACTTTCCAAGTCCATGGCAAGAGATAAAAGAATCTTTCTTGTAACCCAGAGTAATCCTGATATCATAAAACCTAAAATCCATGATATTTACTTAACTGGCACCGAAGCATCTGTAAGTCAGATTCTTCGCCTTCCTGACGGGACAGTTAAGATACTTGTTGAGGGATTGCAGCGTGGAAGAATTGCAAGTATCCATGATAATGAATTAGAAGGATATCTGTCAGTTAGGTTCATCCCTTTTGTGGAACTTGAAATGGATAAGCCTCAGGCTGAAGCTGCTCTAAGAACCGTATCTGAAGCTTTTAACAACTATGCAAAACAGTCCGGTATAATATCTAAAAATTTTCTTCAAAATCTCAGGACTCTTTCAGACGAACCATCAAAGTTTGCTGATACAATAGCCTCCCAGATGCCTTTCAAGTTATCTGATAAGCAGAAACTTTTGGAAACGGTCTCACTTGAAGAACGTTTTATGCTTCTTCTGAAACTTATTGAAGAGGAGATCGAAGTCTTTGCCATGTCCCAGAAGATCAAGAGCAGGGTCAAAGAGCAGATGGAAAAACTCCAGAAGAAGCACTATCTCAACGAACAGATGCGTGCTATACGCAAAGAGATGGGAGACGAGCAGGAACCTCAACAAGATTTCAAACAGCTTGAGAATCAAGTCAAACACAAGAGATTGCCAAAAGAGGCTGCTGCTGTTGTTCGTCAGGAGCTTGAAAAGTTCAAAAAAATGTCCCCAATGTCCTCTGAGGCAACGGTTATTAGAAATTATATTGAGTGGATTCTTGCCCTTCCGTGGTACAGAAAGAGTAGAAGCAAGATAGATATTGATGCTGCAGAAGAGATTCTTAATAAAGACCATTATGGACTTGATAAACCAAAAGAGCGAATTCTTGAATACCTTGCAGTGCAAATGCTGGTTAAAAAAATAAGGGGGCCTATACTCTGCCTCGTAGGGCCGCCAGGTGTTGGAAAAACATCTCTTGCCCGATCTGTCGCAAGAGCCATGGGACGATCCTTTGCAAGAATTTCCCTTGGAGGTGTAAGGGATGAGGCCGAAATCAGAGGGCACAGAAGGACGTACATCGGTGCCATGCCGGGAAAGATTATCCAGACATTAAAAAAAACAGGCTATAACAATCCAGTTTTTTGTCTTGATGAAGTGGACAAAATGAGTACTGATTTTAGAGGCGACCCATCCTCAGCTCTTCTGGAGGTGCTGGACCCAGAGCAGAATCAGACATTTAATGACCATTATCTCGATATCTCCTATGATCTGTCTGATATTCTCTTTATTACCACTGCAAATACTCTCCACGACATTCCAGCTCCGCTTCAGGATAGAATGGAGATAATCCGGATCCCGGGTTATACTGAAAATGAAAAAGAGCAGATTGCCCATGGTTTTCTGATTCCAAAACAGATTGAACAGAACGGGCTGCAATTTCTGGTTCCCCAAAAAAGAAAAATCAATGGCACTGGAGTTAGCTCCCAAGAACAACACAAGGATGGTTCCATTAAACAAAATCAGGTTGACGCCATTGATAATGAACAAGTTGGGCTTGGTACTGTTGAACAAGTTGAAGTTGATAGTGCTAGACTGACTGAAGTTGATTGCCCTGAAAGTGAGATTGATCTATTTTCCAGGGATGCTGTGCTTTCCATTATAAGGCAATATACAAGAGAGGCTGGTGTAAGAAATCTGGAACGAGAGATATCTTCTGTGTTGAGAAAAGTTGCAAGAAGCATTGTGCAAACAGGAAATAAAACAATTGAGTCAATCTCTTCCGAATCTCTGACGCACTACCTTGGAAAACCAAGGTTCAGAAATGGTGTTCTTGAAAAAAAGGACAGAGTAGGAATTGTTAATGGTCTTGCCTGGACCCAGGCTGGTGGAGAGCTTCTAACTATTGAGACCGTAACTATGCCTGGAAAAGGTCATGTCTCTGTCACCGGCAAACTTGGTGATGTTATGAAGGAGTCTGCCAGTGCTGCCATAAGTTATGTAAGATCCCGTTCCTCAGAACTGGGTATTCGTCAGGATTTTTATAAAGATCTGGATATTCATCTTCACGTTCCCGAAGGAGCTATACCTAAAGATGGCCCTTCTGCCGGTATTGCAATGTGCACAGCAGTAGTTTCTGTATTGACGGAAAGACCAGTCAAAAGAAAGACTGCCATGACTGGTGAGATTACCCTCAGAGGCAGGGTTATCCCTGTAGGAGGGCTTAAGGAGAAGCTGATAGCTGCTCATGCAAGTGGTATCACTCAGGTGATTATATCAAAGGAGAATGAAAAAGATCTTTCAGAGTTGCCTGAATCCATACAAAATGAGCTTGAGATCGTTTTGGTGGAGGAGATGGGAGAGGTTTTGGAGTCGGCTTTGCTGGAAAAAATAGACTTGAATTTATCTGATCAGCAACTTCATAACGAAAAGGATATATCAAAAACAACTGCAGTCGATTGAGAAGGATATATCAGAAAAAAACACAGATTGTTTTTTTTTGCTTGACACTAAATGCCAATACTGTTAAATAGTTTCTCACTTTTGAGGTGAGGGCGAATAACTCAGTTGGTAGAGTGCAACCCTTACAAGGTTGAAGTCACAGGTTCGAGTCCTGTCTCGCCCACCACTCACTTAAAAAGTCAATAAATTGCGGGGGCGTAGTTCAGTTGGTTAGAACGCCTGCCTGTCACGCAGGAGGTCGCCGGTTCGAGCCCGGTCGCTCCCGCCATAAAAATCAAAGGGTTACAGCTAATCACTGTAGCCCTTTTTGATTTGCGGAGAGGGTTACCGGAGAGGTTTTGTTTTTATGACGCTATTAACGCCCTCAAAACCACCCCATCCAATCACACCGCCCAAACTTGTAGTCATTTCAATATGGAGCCGTATTTCATCCACAGCCTGTGCCCATTCCCATGTTTTAACCATCCATAATAACTCACAGAGGATTTGTTAACATCTCCTGTTTTCATCTTTTTCTTGAACTCAATAACAATTCTTTTCCTGATCAAGGTGTAATCTCCAAAGAAACGATATCCTAAAAAATCAACGCCTCTAACTCGTGTTGGAAAGACTTGCCAGTTCCCTTTTATATTAAGATTTAAAGTTTCTCTGCAATATAACTCTATCTGCTTATATACTTCATGTAAGTGCTGTTTATTATCAGAGAAAACTACTATATCATCACAATATCTTGCATAATATCTGATTCGTAAGATCTCTTTACACCAATGATCCAGCTCTCCCAAGTACAGATTCCCAAAATATTGAGATAAATAGTTGCCTATTGGGACTCCTGGAGCGCTATCAATAATTTCATCAAGCAGAGATAGGGTATTATTGCATTTGACCTTTTTGCGGATAATCCGCTTGAGAATGTCATGATCAATTGAGGGATAAAATTTCTTTATATCCAATTTTAAACAATATTGAGTCCCAACCTTATCTTTCAAAAATGACTTGACCCGTTTGACTCCATCATGAACCCCTCTGCCTTTTAATGATGAGTAAGTATCTCTGATTAAAGTTTTTTCCCATATAGGCTCAACAACATTCATAATACAATGATGTACAATCCGATCCGGGAAATATGGAAGCTTATATATAA
>JADGBC010000003.1 GCA_015231705.1 Desulfamplus sp.
AATACATGATTCATTATACCTTTACCGTGAAAATACCCCTTATTTTACTTTCAGCACCATAAATCCAGGAGGAGATCTGCATGAGCCGGCAAGCGACTGGAGCCTCATAGGCCAGAAAGATCTGCAAATCAATTCAATCAGAATTCTCAACAGCACAGGCATGGAGCAACATACCTACTCTTCGGGCTTGCGTTGGGACTTTCATAATCAGGCGTCACTGAAATTTCAGTGGGACAACGTCCACATTCACCCTTTTGGTTATGGCCTCTGGTGGAGAGAAGATCCTCTCTTGGAAAGGACAAGTTCTGTTAACCTGTATTCATTAAGTATGGAGTTTGTATTTTGAAATCACAAAAAATAAATATACAAAACAAAATCATACGTCGTTGTTTTTTGTTTATCTTGATTATTCTGTTTGTGTCTGTACCAAAACAGCCGGTCTCAGCAGAAGAAGTGGTTGTAGTGGTTAATCATAAAAATCCTGTACAGAGCCTTACTCCAAGGGAAGTATCAGATATGTTCCTTGCCAGACGGAGAACATTCCCTTCAGGTCAACCGGTTCTTGTTCTTGAGCATGAGAGAAATTCCAGAACCAGAGAGATTTTCTTTTACCTTCTGAACAAAATGACCTTAAGGCAGGTCAATGCCTACTGGGCAAGACTTCAGTTCAGCGGCGAGGTTCAGCCTCCACAATCTTTTCCGGATTCCAGATCGGTACTTGAGATGGTGAGAAGAAATTCCCATGCCATTGGATACATAAATAAAGATAGTGTGGATGATTCTGTGAAAATAGTCCTTCAATTGAAAAATTAGATAATCAACCCTTTAATTGACTAAAACTTCATGGCCTAACTTAACGGCCACCCCCGATCATGAAAATCATGAGGGGGTATTTTCACGGTAAAGGTATAATGAATCATGTATATTTTTTTACTCAGAACATCTTCATTCAAAAACAAATCTTCATTCAAAAATTTTAGCTACATTAACACCTTTATCTTGCTTTCATCAGTCTTGCTTGGATTAATCAACATAATCTTTCCATCTATCAACATTTCCCTTATTTCTTGTAATGCTTATGCCATGGAGGGCGATACTCTATCCAATCTTCGCCTGAGCGGTTACGGAACCATAAGCTACACATTGGATGACCACGATGATATCGCACCAATGAGGGATATCAGACAGATGCCTCAAAATCCTTTTAAAACAAATTCAACATGGAGATTGGATTCCCGCCTTGCCATTCAGGCAGATTACAGATTCAGCCCAGAGGTGGAGTTTGTCATTCAAGGGGCACTCAGAGACCGTTACAAGCCTTCCACCAAAGATCTGCTTGAATCCTGTTACTTAGGGCTAAGCCCCGCACCCACGATCGATGTACGGGTTGGACGTATTGGCTATGATGCGTTTCTTATGTCTGACATAAGAAACGCGGGTTATACATACTTGTGGGTCAGGCCGCCTATTGAATTTTATGGCTGGATACCCATTTTTCATATCAATGGTATTGACGCAGCTTATAATTTTTATCAAGAAGATGCTCAATGGCGTATAAAGGTACAAAGAGGAGAATCAGGATTTCCTATACAGATGGGCACAGACACCTATGATTTTAACGGGGAGGATTTGTGGTCAGTAACCCTTTTGCGTCAGGATGGTCCCTTCAGGTTAAAGGCGGGCTATTCTCAATTCACTTCAAAGAATGAGGTAAGGCTTTTCAAGTCTCTGCATCAGGGGCTTGAAGCTGTGGCTGAGGCAACCTCACAGGCTTTTCCCGATATCAGTGCTGAAGCCCTAAGTCTGCGTAATGATATTTACTTTGGGGGCAACAAGGTAACCTATATGACTGTAGGTGCTGCCTATGATGACGGAACATGGATCGCCCAGTCGGAAATAGGACGCTCCACTGCAACAGGAGATGTCCTGCCTAACGGGGATATGGCATATTTCAGCATGGGTTACAGGATCCAAGACTTTACTCCCTACTTTACCTTCAGCACAATCGAGCCTGGAAGTGATCTGCATAAGCCTGCAAGTGACTGGAACGCCATAGGCCAGGGGCCATTCCAGTCACAGGCTATTCGGTTGATTAACAGTACACGAATGAAACAATATACCAATACTATCGGGGTGAGGTGGGACTTTAGCAACCAGTTAGCAGTTAAGGTTCAATTAGACAATACCCACATCTATCCATTTGGTTATGGCCTGTGGATAAGGCGGGAGGGCGAGTCACCTGTATCACCTTCTGATATAAGACTTCTTTCATTCAGTCTGGATTTTGTATTTTAAAACTCAAAAAGTAACTTAGCATCTGTCTGAATCAGGATGCTCAGGATTTACAGGATGATAAGGATTTGTATCCTGTAAATCCTTTCATCCTGAATATCCTGATTCAGACAGTGTTGACAAGACTATTGACTGAATAGGTGTCAACTTTGAGTAGATTACATTAAGATTGGTAAATTAATGTGTAGTCAGTAAACTAATAACCCCCTTGCAACAGGTGTAAAGATTCTAATGATCTATCCAGGCAAAAGTCTTCAAAACAGACTGGTTATCTATGTCTCACTTGGTTTGATGATATTTTCCATTATTGCGGGGATATTTACCTATAGATATGCATATTTGCGTCAACTTGAGATAAGCAGGGAATATCAAAACCAGCTCATACTGACAATTCAATCCCAGGCTGAAGTTGCGGTATTTGCAATTAACGACCAGATCGGACGAGAAATTTTAAATGGTATCCTGACTACCCCTCTTTTCAAGGGTGTCAGGATAGAATCTGTCGATTTTTTTAACATTGAGGAGACATCTGAGTCTGGTGTTGATTTCAGTAAAGGAAATGTCTATCCACTTTTCTCGCCAGTTGATAAACAAGAGAGAATCGGCTCGCTCATAGTGGTACAGAACAAAAAATATATCCAAAAAGAGGCTGCCAGGGTCTCTTTTACACAGACTCTGCTTATGCTGTTGCAGCTTCTGATGGCTGCGGGACTTATAGTTTGGGTCTCCAGGCGTGTGTTGAGCCAGCCAATTTCCGATCTGGCAGACAGGGTGAGCTCTATTCGACCAGGCAGCAACTCCCATATTTATATCAGTCAAACACATGCCAAGGACGAAATAGGCCTTCTGTCAAAGAGCATAAATGCCCTGATTGATGCCGCAGAATCTGCCCTGACAGAGAGTATGGAAGCACGAAAAAGTGCCGAAACAGCCACCCGTGCAAAAAGCGACTTTCTGGCTAATATGAGCCATGAAATAAGAACCCCGATGAACGCCATAATGGGGTTTTCAAGCCTTATTAGTAACACGGATCTATCTGTCAAGCAGAAAGACTATATAGAAAAAATTCAATCTGCATCAAAATCTCTTCTCGGAGTAATCAACGATATACTTGATTTTTCCAAAATCGAGGCAGGCAAGCTTGAAATTGAAAATATTGAGTTCAGGCTGGATGACATAATTAACAATACTGCAAACATGATCTCTGTCAAAGCAGAAGAAAAAGGCATTGAACTTGTCAGCACTATAGATACCAATATTCCTCAATATCTTGTTGGAGACCCGCTGCGTCTTGGGCAGGTATTGATAAATCTTGTTAATAATGCTGTAAAGTTCACCTCTGCCGGGCATATCTTCATCAAGGTTGAACTGGTCAATGAAAATGGTGGGTCTATAGAAAATAGAAGCTCTGTCGAAAATAGAAGCTCTGTCGAAAATGGAGGCTCTGTCGAAAATGGAGGCTCTGTCGAAAATAGAGGCTCTGTCGAAAATAGAGGCTTTGTCAATAATCATCCAGAAGACCAGTGCATAGTCAGATTTTCCGTTTCCGATACTGGAATAGGAATGACCCTCACACAGATCACCAACCTGTTTCAGGCATTCACACAGGCAGACAGCTCTATAACCAGAAAATTTGGAGGCACAGGTCTTGGTCTTACCATATCAAAACGGCTTGTACAGATCATGGGTGGAGATATATCAGTAGAAAGCAAGCCTGGCACAGGAAGCACTTTCTCTTTTACCGTTGTTTTAAAAACCAGTGATAAAATTGGAAAAAATAATCTTGTACTTTCCGAATCTCTTGAAGGTATAAAGATTCTTGTTGTTGATGATAACGATATGTCACGGGAGATCCTGACTGACCAGCTTATGTCATTAGGTTTTGAGGCTTTTGCTGTTGATTCAGGAGAGAAAGCCTTGAAAGAACTTGTGCAGGCACCCTTAACAAAGCCTTATGACCTTGTTCTTCTTGACTGGAAGATGCCTGGAATGGATGGAATCGAAACATCAAATAGAATCAGACAGAATATGTGGATTGCAAAGACTCCCCGTATTATTATGGTGACAGCATTTGGTCGTGAGGAGGTTATGAGAAGTGCAAAAGAGGCCGGCATTAATGCTTTTCTTATCAAACCTGTTCTGCCATCACTTATGCTAAATGCAATAATGGGTCTGTTCTGCAAGGAGTCTGTCTCGACACCTGCCAAAAAAAGTATTTTTGACAAACCACTGGAAACCAAAATAAAAAATATCAAAAATGCCAGAATTCTTCTGGTTGAGGACAATTTGATAAATCAGCAGGTGGCAACAGAGATATTACAGGAGGCTGACCTGATTGTTGATATTGCAGAAAATGGAGTTGATGCTTTGGATAAGCTTGAAAAGAGTGTTTATGATCTTGTCCTCATGGATATTCAGATGCCTGTCATGGGAGGTTATGAGGCTACACGTATTATAAGAAAGGATGACCGGTTCCGGCAGTTGCCGATTATCGCCATGACCGCACATGCCATGAGCGGTGCCAAAGAGTCATGCCTTGAGGCCGGCATGGATGGTTACGTTGCCAAGCCGGTAGATCAAGCTGAACTTTTTTCTACTCTTGTTGAATGGATAAAACCACGCAAAGATGATAGCGTTGGTGACCTGCTTCAAAATTCTGAGTTACCAGATAAAAAGAGTGAGTTTTCTTACAATGACAATAAATTATCTGATAATGATCTGAATTTGCAAGGCAAAATGCCTGATGTTCAGAATGATCTAAACTTCGATCTGATCGAGAATCTGCCAGGGATTGATGTAAAATTTGCAATCAAGAGGCTAAATGGAAATAAAAAATTATATCGCCAACTTCTTCTCGATTTTGCCAAAAACTATGCTTTGGTTATAGATGAAATAAGAGATCTTCTCAATAAGGAAGATTTCAATAGTGCCGAACGTATTGCACACACAATAAAGGGAGTCGGAGGAAATCTGGCGGCTGATGGAATATATAATGCGGCACGAGATCTGGAGTATGCGATAGTCGAAAAAAATGGCAATTATGATAAAGTATTGTCAGGGATGAACAATGAAATGCAACCCTTGCTGGCAGGAATCAACAAGATTTTAGAACAGGATCAAAACAGGGAAGAGAAAGCAGAATCACCTGTTGATGTGCAAAAGGTTGCCCCTGTCATGATTGAACTTGCTGGATTTCTTAAAGGCAATGACGCAAGTGCACTTGCGTCGTCAGAATCTCTTAAAAAAATGATGGAATACTCGGCATTCAAAGAGAAAATGATGGAGCTTGAAAACCATGTTGAAAATTTTGAATTTACATCTGCCCTCTCTGTTCTTGATAATATTGCCGACGAACTCAATATCTCTTTGAAATAACCGGCACGGCCGGAGCGAGGTATTGCTCTTGGCCACAACGAAGAATTAAAGTCCATGATTACTGCGATTTCAGGAGACTTTCACATAAAGAACTTGTTGTTTTTATGCAAATAAAAAAATGGAAGATCTTTTTAATAATTGTTGTTCTTGTGCTATCTGCCTCACTGACAGCTATCACTCTTTATATCATGAATGCGAGGATCTCTGCCTATCCTTATGATACGGAATTGGATTACAGTTATGATTTTAAAGGAACAGATGCACAAATTCTAAATTTGTACCTGAAAAACCAGAAATTCACGCTTCCGATTCTAAATGAATGCCCATCCACACATAAAAACTCTGGCAGCAAAACCCATAACTGCTCACATCAAACCCGACCTTTGAGCTACTCCGCTTTTCTCAAGATAAAAATCAACTCTACATTCATGGGAAAATTTTTTCAGCCTGAAGTTAAATTAAGTGCAAATAAACTTTCCATATCTGAATACTTTGAAACAGGCTCACAGGGGATAAGGTACATAAACATAAGTGCACTGGTCGGCTCAGAAAAAGATGGTGTTGAAATCATATTAAAAGGCAGAAGAGTCAGGTTCAAAGATCAGCAGATCCAGTTGATTCTTTTTAAAAATAAGGATATCGCAAAATCAAAAATACTCATTATTGCACCCCATCCTGATGATGCCGAGATCGCGGCTTTCGGTATATACAGCAGCAATAGAAACTCATACATTGTTACAGTAACGGCAGGAGATGCCGGAACCTACCAATATGATGAGATATACAGCAACAGGAAAAATCATTTTCTAAAGAAAGGTAAAATAAGGACATGGAACAGCATTGCAGTACCTCTGCTGTCTGGAATACCACCTGAACAGATTTTAAATCTCGGGTTCTTTGATGGAACCCTAAAGACAATGTTTGAAGTAAATCCATCCAATGTCAAAGCGTTATATACGGGTATCACAAACATTGATATCTTCAGAAAGCAGAATATCTCACCTCTTGTCAATCTTCTGGAGGGAGGCACGAACTGGAACGGATTGGTAAAAAACCTTGAACTCATTCTTAAAGAGATAGAACCTGATATCATTGTTGCACCCTACCCCGCTCTGGATAAACACCCTGACCATAAATTTTCCTCCATTGCTCTTTTTGAAGCCATAAAAAAAGCTGGGATACGAAGTGGAAGCCTATATCTTTATACCAACCATTTTGTGTTGAATGAATATTATCCTTACGGGAACGCAGGAGGAGTAATCTCTCCTCCGCCGTTTTTTTCCCAAGATACAATCTCTCCTCCTTCGTTTTTTTTCCAAGACAATTTTTTTCCCCAAGATAAAATATATTTTAAATCTCTTTACTCTCACCATTTATCTGATGACAGACAAAAGGACAAAATCTTATCTCTTGAGGCTATGAATGACTTAAGGCCCGATACAACGTGGCGTTTTTCAGAAGATGCCATAAAAATGGCTGTTGCAAGTATTCGGCGGGATATTATGGGGCAGAATATCAGCTACTACAGAAGGGCAGTCCGCAATAATGAGCTTTTTTTTGTAGTTGATATCAACGATGTTTATGATAGATATATTCTAAAGTGCATCACAGGCCAAGACTATATGCCTTAAAAACCGACTGTGTTCACCGGATATTATGGTGCAACAGGTATCCCAACACACGATAATGCACGGCTTCAGGCAGCTTCCAAATCATGAAATCAAGAACATCTTGTCATGATAAGTCTGAATGCATTACATGGTAGGAAAGGAGAGATAAATGGTTAAAATATTTAGCTCAATATTGAATAGCAACAAAACATCAAAATATAAAAAAGAAGAAGTCTGATGGTTCGGACAAGCTATTGAAAGAAGACAATAAAAATCATGAATAACCGGCACGGCCGGAGCGGGGTATTGCTCTTGGCCACAACGAACAATGAAAGTCCCATGATTACTGCTAATTCAAGAGACTTTCACATAAACCATTTGTGGGTACTGGGCACGTACTTTACCATGAAAATGCAATCTGATTTTCATAATCGGAGGCGAGCGGAATCCGGTCATGAAAGTTTATATACCAAACCCGAATGTTTATATACCAAACCTGCAGGTTTGAGTTTTACGGCCTAAAGGCAATATTATAAAATTCTACCATATAAAAACGAGGATTAATTATTATGAGAAGACTTCCTGTTTATCTTGTTCTTGACACCTCAGGTTCAATGGCTGGCCAACCGATTGAAGCTGTAAAAAAGGGAGTTCAGCTTCTGGCATCAACACTTCGCCAGGATCCTTATGCACTGGAGACAGCCTGTATAAGCGTTATAACATTTAACACAGAGGCACAGCAGATAACTCCGCTGACAGATATTATCACTTTTCAGCCACCTGACATCAAAGCACAAGGTATCACATCCCTTGGTGCTGCCCTGAAGCTGCTGGCAGAAAAAATAGGTCAGGAGGTTGTAAAAACAACACCTGAAAAGAGAGGAGACTGGAAGCCTCTTATATTTATAATGACAGATGGGGCTCCTACGGATGACTGGCAGTCAGGTCTCAAAGAGCTTAAAAAAATAAAAACAGGTATTATTGTCTGCTGTGCTGCTGGAAATGATGCAAGGATTGATGTGTTAAAGCAGATCTCGGAAGTAGTTGTCGAACTTAAAACCGCAGATACAGAGGCGATCAAGAAATTTTTTCAGTGGATATCTGCAAGTGTCAGCACAACGAGCAAAAAAGTGGATTTGAGCAAAAAAGATGTAAGTGCATTGGATGAACTGCCGCCGCCACCTCCTGAAGTCAATATAGTCACATAATAGAAGATTAACACCAGAGCAGATATAACAAAAAAATAACAATCATTGCCATATGGAAGAGTCATGAAGCGATCAATATCAATTACAATAATGTTTTTGTTTAAAAATTTAAATCCAACAGTAAATGCGGCAAAGCTTGCTATGTTCTTTGCTGTCTGCATGTACATAGGGTGTGTCTGTGCTAATGCCTCAGCATCCCAACCACCAGAGCCTCCAGTGCTTTCAACTACTCTTGACGGAAACAATCTGACCATTTTTTGGACACCTGTCCTTAATGCATCTGGATATACTTTGACATACGCCCCATATCCAGACGCACAATACATAGGGCAGCTAAATATGGGCACCTATACAGGACTTAATCTTGGAGATACCCGTGGTCTCTCTTTTTATGTAGCAATTCAAGCATATAACAGTGATGGCGTCTCAAGCACATACTCCAATATCGGATCTTTTGCATCTTTCTATCGTGATTTTGACATGGATGGATATGGCGATCAGAATCGAGACATGGTGACAATTCGGGTATCTGATCCATCTCAATATCTTGTCCAGCAGCCATCTGGTTATGTCTTGAATAACAAAGACTGCAACGATCATGATGCTGCCATATCTCCCGCAGCAGTTGAGATACAGTCTGACGGTATTGACCAAAATTGTGATAAAAGCGACTTTGCTCCTCTGAGTTATGATGAGGTCAAAAGCAGATTCGCAGATGGTTTGTATGCACAGATTATCACCACAAAAGGAGTTATAATCTGCAAGCTGGAGTTTGAGAAAACTCCGCTCACAGTAACAAATTTTGTGGGGCTTGCCGAAGGGACTATCAAGCACACTCTTGGCAACGGAGTCCATTACTATGACGGACTTGTTTTTCACAGGGTGATCAAGGATTTTATGATTCAGGGCGGATGTCCCTGGGGGACAGGAAAGGGGAGTCCCGGGTACTCATTCAAAGATGAGTTTGTCTCTTCACTCACCCATTCAGGACCAGGCATTCTGTCCATGGCAAATTCCGGCAGCAATACAAATGGAAGTCAGTTTTTTATCACCCATGTTGCAACCCCATGGCTTGACGGAAAACATACAGTATTCGGGCATGTCGTGGCAGGTCAGGAGATTGTCAACGCAGTTGAGGCAGGTGATGTTATTGGAACCATCGTGATAACCCGTGTCGGGTACAAGGCTGCTTCTTTTCAATCGGATCAGGCTGCGTTTGATAGACTGAAATAAACGTTCATGATCTGTTTCGCTCACCACCGATCATGAAAATCAGATTGCATTTTCATGGTGAACTTTGGCATGGCCGTTTTGTTCTATCCCCTGAATCATGAGAGCCTGTTGAAATATCCAGGCTCTTACGGGGCTAACGCAATACACACACCTTATGCATCTGTATTGTTCACATTGTGCTGTTCTGCGTTTTGTTTATAATTCGCTGCTGGTGAAAACCCCTGAACTTGTTCAGGGGGATGAAACCAGTATGTAAACTTTGACAGATACTCGCAAGCTCTGTCCCTCTTTACATTGAGGTGGATTCACTTCGGGATTGTTTAAAGTCAGTTTGTCGTTTTTCAGACCGTCTGAAACACTGAGACTTTAGTCTCTGTTTAATTCCAAACTTGTAGAGCAAGGAACTAGTGAAGTATCCCCTGGTACGTTCTTTAACTTTGCTTTAAACTTCTGCTTAAAGTTTCCTTTAAGCTCCCTAATCAACTCTTGCGTTGAACATCACTGTTCAAGCCACTGAACTTGTTCAGTGGTAGTTGACATTCCCTGATTTTATTACAGATCCTCTCACAACACTCTTTAGTTTTGTCATATTCAGGCCCTTCAACCATAACTCTCAAAAGAGGCTGGGTACCGGAATACCTGACAAGAACCCTTCCGTCAGATCCAAGTTCCTCCTCAACAGCTCTTATCTCGTCAGCAATTGAGTCGATTGCCATAAAATCGGGGCGGGAAGCATCCATTTCAACATTCATGAGTATCTGGGGATAGACTTTCATAATTGAGGCAAGCTCTGAAAGGGATTTTCCTGTGTCTGCCATAACTTCAATGAGGCGAAGTGCAGTAATAAGCCCGTCTCCTGTGGTGTGATACTGTGAAAATATCATATGGCCGGAATCTTCCCCGCCCATGACTGCACCAGACTCCTGCATTACCTTCAACACCTCTCTGTCACCTACTCCGGTCATCAGATGTTCAATACCAAGAGACTCAAGTGCTCTTAAAAGTCCTATATTGCTCATCACAGTGCTGACTACAAGGTTGTTTTCAAGAGTGCCTTTGTCTTTTGCGTGTGAGGCACATATGGCAAGCATTCTGTCACCGGTAATAACAGCTCCTGTCTCGTCAATTGCAATAAGCCTGTCTGCATCTCCATCAAAGGCAAGTCCTATATCTGAACCAGATTCCACAACCTTGCGTGAAAGGGTTTCTGTATGCTGTGAACCGCATTTGTCATTGATATTTTTTCCGTCAGGATCATTAAATATAAACCTTGCATCAAACAGAAGCGGATCATCAAACAGCATGGGTGCAACGCTGCTTGCAGCACCATTAGAGCAATCAACCACCATTTTTAAAGGGCTCGGTCTATCTGCTTTAAAAAGTAGCGGTTTGTCTGTTTTAAAAGGTACCGGGTTGTCTGCTTTGAAGTGTGTCGGTTTGTCTGTCATACCTGGCTGATTTTCATAGCAGCCACCTGAGTCTGCAAGATGCTTCAGTCTGTTTTTATAGCCCTCTTTTTTCAAGAATTCACAATATCTCTTTTGGGAGTCATGAACAGGATAAATCCTTCCTGTTTCGCTTGGGCTCTGATTGTTATTATCCTCTGTCTCAAGGTTGGCAGATGAGACAAAAATCATTGACTCAATGGCCTCCTCCTCATCATCAGAGAGTTTGTAGCCACCCTTCTTAAAAATCTTGATGCCATTATCCTGCCAGGGGTTATGAGAGGCAGAAATCACAATACCAGCTCCGACCTCTTTAATATCTGACGAGAGAAAAGCCACAGCAGGTGTAGGAATTACTCCTGCTGTAAGAACATCCACACCTTGTGATGTGATACCGGCAGAGAGGGCAGACTCCAGCATATATCCTGAAATTCGGGTATCTCTTCCAATGATAACACAACTGCAACCCTCTTTTTTTACGAACTTTGCAATGGCAACTCCTGTGTGTAAAGCCATTTCCACTGTCATGGGATATTTATTTGCAACTCCCCTGATTCCATCTGTACCGAATAGTTTTTTCATAATTATTAATATCTCCTGAAACAGATCGCTCCTGAAACAGACCGCTCCTGAAACAGACCGCTAAAAGTCGTCTGTCGAATACTCTTTTTTTAACTCATTGATCTCTTCTTCATTGAGAAATCTCCACTTGCCCTCTTTAAGCCCACCAATTTTAATTGTACCTATTCTTATCCTTGCAAGCTCTTTGACCTGATTTCCGGTCTTTTCAACCATCCGCCTGATCTGACGATTAACTCCCTGCTTCAAAATAATTTTAAATTTAAATTCTGACAATTTCTTAACTTTGGCGGATCTTGTCTTTTTTCCATCCAGCATAACTCCTGAAGCCATTTTTTCAAGAGCACTTTTGGAGACAGGTTCAACTGTGATAACGATATACTCTTTCTCATGGTTGTAAGATGGGTGGGAAAGTCGATTGTGCAGATCTCCATCATCGGTCATAAGAATCAATCCGCTGGAGTCCTTGTCAAGTCTTCCGACAGGATAGATTCGGTCAGGTATGTCAATTAAATCAAGAACGATCCTTTCACCTGGATGAGAACATGACGTGACAACACCAACCGGCTTGTTAAGTGCTATATAGATTTTCTTTTTTTCAGCAGAAATTCTTACAATTTCACCCTTGAATCTTATTTCATCTTGCTCAACATCAACAGATATCCCCTGACTGGTTACAGTCTGGCCGTTGACACAGACTTGTCCGGCCGCAATATGCTCTTCTGCTTTTCTTCTGGAACAGATACCTGCCTGAGAGAGAAATTTTTGTAATCTGATCTTTTTGCTTGCAGATTCGTTTGCAAAACCAGTTATTGTCATGAACGATAATCCGCATTGATCTTGACGTAATTTTCCGAGAAATCACAAAAATAATAAAAATCGCTGAACGTGCCGAGATTCAAGTCCAAAAGTATCTCAAGTTCGCTCTTTTTCATAACAGTGGCAGCCCTCTTTTCTGCATCTATGCCCTTCCATACCCCTTTTTCTACCAGAACGACATCACCAAACATCAAATCCATCTTTTCAGGATCAACCATTGCACCGGATCGGCCTGCAGCAGCAGTGATTCTGCCCCAGTTAGGATCTTCTCCGTAAATTGCAGTTTTAACCAGATTGGAGTGAGATACAGCTTCTGCAGCTTTATATGCATCCTCAGCAGATGCAGCTCCTTTTATCTCGATCTTTACAAGTTTGGTAGCACCTTCTCCATCCCTGACAATCATCTTTGACAGCTCGAGCATAACCTCATTGAGAATATTTTGAAAGTCAAGAGCATCATCGCTCTCTTCAAGCACCACATTGGACATGCCATTGGCCAGGGCAATGACCATATCATTGGTGCTTGTATCCCCATCTACAGAAATCCGGTTAAAAGAGCTGTCACAAGCTATCTTTAAAGAAGATTTAAGAAGGGATGAAGATATATCCAGATCAGTGCATATAAATGCCAGCATTGTTGCCATGTTAGGTTTTATCATTCCAGAACCCTTTGCAACTCCGGCAATAGAGAACTCCTCTCCCCTTATAAAACCTTTTCTGGATACCAGCTTCATAGCAAGATCAGTCGTCAGGATAGCTTGTGCAAAATCTTCAAGTCCATCCTCTTCCATATTAGTGGTGAGATCAGGAATTGCATTTTTTAACTTATCCATAGGAAGCGGAGCACCAATTACTCCGGTAGAGGAGACCATAACCAGTGCTTCAGGAATAGTTAAAGCATGTGCAACAAGCCTTGCTGTCTCTGCCGCATCCCTTAGACCCTGATCTCCGGTAAAGCAGTTTGCATTGCCGCTGTTCACCACAACTGCCTGACAAAGTCCAGATCTGATCCGCTCACGCCCCATGATTACAGGTGCTGCAACCACCTTATTTTCTGTAAACAGTGCAGCGGCTGATGCGGGACGAACAGAAAAAATAATGCCAAGATCATTTTTACCATCCTTTTTAATGCCCGCTTTTACACCTTTGAATTTAAAGCCTTTCATTAAATTTTTCCTCCGGATTTATTCTAATCTGACTGCCATCTGGCAGATGTTGATTGACTTTTTACTGTTTTATCGTAAATTGATTCAGAAGTTTTTATCAGAAAACAATAAAATTATAAAAGGATTATTGTCATATGGACGAGAATTTAAAAGGAAGATGCCCCTCTTGCGGAAGCTACCTTATGCTAAAAAAAACCTGACGGAGCGTATATTTAGTCTGCAGGTCATGCGGAGAAAAATATCCTCAGGATAGATACAAGGATCTGATGGACGATTACATGGAAGAAAAACTTGCCAACGTGCCGTGTAACAGGCTGTAATGTATGGGAGCAAAAATGGTGATGAACAACAATATTAAGGCTGAAATCTTCTCCACAGGTGACGAAGTTCTATGGGGAGATATTGATGATACAAATGCAAGTTGGCTTGCCCGCAAACTAAGAGAATCCGGCATTGAGATTACCCGTATAACTTGTACTGGCGATCGTCTGGAAGATATTGCTGGGATAATCCAGGAGATCTCTGCCAGGGCTGACATTGCATTGGTGACCGGAGGGCTTGGCCCCACATCAGACGATCTGAGTGCTGAGGCAGCGGCACTTGCCACCGGAGATACCATTGTCTTGAATCAGAAAGCATTGACATCCATGCAATCCTATTTCAACAAAAGGGAGCTCAAGATGTCAGATGATAACAAAAAACAGGCAATGCTCCCCTCAAAAGCAGGTGTGATGGAAAACTTCTTTGGCACAGCACCAGGATTTCATATAAGCTGTAACAGAGCCACTATATTTTTTATGCCAGGTGTGCCAAGAGAGATGAAGCCGATGTATGAAAAAAGCGTTTTGCCGCAAATAAGAGATCTGTTTGCTGCAAATACCGCCATCAACTCAAGCTCTCTTATCTCCAGGTTCAAAATTTTCGGGCTTCCTGAATCAAAGGTTGGCAGCCGTCTTAAGGACTTTAATGACCATTTTCCTCAACTGAAGCTCGGATTCAGATCAACTATTCCCATTATTGAAGTTAAATTCAGTACCATATCACAGGATATCATCAAGTCTCAAAAACAGATGGAGCAGGCATCTCAATGGATATCTTCACGACTTGACGGCTATATTTTTTCCAATACAGGCCTGAGTATGGAGCAGGAGCTGGGAAGAGTTCTTGCATCAAGAAAAAAGACATTAGCTGTGGCAGAAAGCTGCACAGGCGGGCTTATTGGAAGCATGCTCACAGATGTCGAAGGAAGTTCAGACTATTTTCTTCTATCTGCGGTTACCTATTCCAATGAGGCAAAGATCAAGATCCTTGGAGTCAAGCCTGATACTCTCATGGCACATGGGGCAGTGCATGAACAGACAGCAATAGAGATGGCTCAAGGGGCAAGAAGGGTTGCAGGGGCAGACTATGGATTGGCAACTTCCGGCATTGCAGGGCCAGGGGGAGGAACTGATGAAAAACCTGTTGGAACCGTCTGTATTGGAATTGCAGGGGATGACTTCTCTAAAGCATACAGGTTTAACTTCTCTTTTGGAGACAGAAGCATGAATAAAAAATTTTTTGCTGTCAAAGCAATGGATATGATACGCAGAGAAGTTTTGAAAATATCCTGAAGAAATGAAAATCTGCGATTGAGCAGACCAGAAATGTTCAGTCAAAAGTTTTTTCAAGCCATGCAATGACCTCTGTCTCAAAAGTTTTCTGATCATCTTTATTTGACATCTGATGGTCTCCGTCCTTTAAAATTACCAATTTTTTGGGATCTGATGCGTTGCTGTAGAGGTTATAGGCATTCTCGACAGGTACTGTTCTGTCCTTGTCTCCATGAAATATGAGCAGATTATGAAGGTCAGATACTTTTTCGGTAAGGTCAAAAAGCAGGTTATCCTCAAAAAAACTTAATGGTAAAGTAGGGCGACGATCATTGCCATTAAGCGGGATCTGCCCAATGGTAAGACTGTTGACCGGAGCAGCACAAAGAATTGCACCCCATGGATTGAGCCCTTTATCAGCAAGCCTTGACCATGCAGATATACATGTAGAACCACCAAGACTGCTTCCAAACAGAAATATCTTAAGCGATGTTAAGTTCAGTTTAAGTACATATTCAATAGCGTGAAGCATGTCCTGCACCCTCTTTGAAAGAGATGTGTCTATGACAAAATCCCCTTCACTCCTGCCACACCCTCTGTGGTCAAATCTCAAAAACGCAAAGCCTTTTTCCGGAAGGATTTGGGACAGAATCTTCTGCTTGGCAGACTCCATCGAACCCTCAAGCCCGTGAGATCCTACCACAAGTGGAGGGTTCGAGTTTGACGGAAGATGCAGCACACCATAAAGCATACTGTTATCACATGTAAATTCTATCTCTTTGATTTGTCTGTTCATGCTTGTTTTTATGGCACACATAATATAGGATTTCAAGATTTTTATGTGAAAGTCTTTTGAAATATTTGCAATCATGAGACTTTCATTCTTTGTTGTGTCCATAAGGGCATGGCCGTTATTTGAGTGCAGCATGTTCAGTTTTAATTTCGGTATGGAAAATAGCAACGTTACGCTCCCCTACTTGCATAAATATAATCCAAAAGAGCTTGCACTCATATCATTTTGGGCACTTAATGAATTATAACATCTATTGATGACTGGATAATAATATGAGTTTACAGAAGAGAAAAATCACAGAACTTCAAATACTTGACCTTGCTTTCGGAGGGATGGGAATTGCAAAACCCGATGGTTTCCCTGTTTTTGTTGACAGGACGCTTCCAGGAGACAGGGTTCTTGCAAGAGTTAACAAAAAGAAAAAAAAATATGCAGAAGCAACTCTAATTGAGATAATTGAGCCTTCACCTGTCCGCCTGAAGGCTCCTTGTGCCTATGCAGACCACTGCGGGGGATGTCGCTGGCAGGCTCTTCCGTATGAAGAGCAACTTAAATACAAAAAACGACATGTGATTGACTCGCTTGAGCATATAGGCCTGATAAAGGGTGTTGAGGTAAAAGATGCTATCCGATCTGAAAAAACTTTCGGCTTCAGGAATAAAATGGAGTTTTCATGCAGTGACAGAAGGTGGCTCACCCCTGAAGATCTTCAGAACCCTGAGATCAGAAAAGATTTTGGCCTGGGTCTGCATGTACCTGGAACTTTTGACAGGATTATCGATATTGAAAAGTGTCTGATTCAGCCAGACACAGGCAATCAGATCCTGGGTGACATACGGCAATATATCAAGGAATCTGGAGTACCTGCTTACGGATTGAAAAGCCATGAAGGATTCTGGCGCTTTGTAATGCTTCGAAGCTCTACTGCTTTTGGTACCTGGATGGTCAATATTATTACAAAAGAGGAGAATGACTCTATTCTGATGCCGTTAGCTGCTCAGTTGATGGCCAAGTATCCTGAAATTACCTCTGTTGTCAACAATGTGACTGCAAGAAAAGCCTCAATTGTAACAGGTGAATATGAAAAAATTCTTGCTGGAGAGCGATATATCAGAGAACAACTGGGAGACTTTACCTTTGAAATTTCAGCCAACTCATTTTTCCAGACCAACACACTTGGTGCACAGACTCTATACTCCTTGGTTTCTGGCTACGCACAGCTCACTGGCAAAGAGCATGTGATTGATCTCTATTCCGGTACTGGCACCATACCGATATGGCTTTCAAAAGACGCAAGAGATGTTACCGGAATCGAGATAGTTGAAAGTGCTGTGGAGGATGCCAGAAGAAACGCTTCTATAAACAATATTCAAAATTGTCATTTTCATGTGGGTGATATACGCAATATATTGCCTTCTATTTTATCAGGAACTGACAAAAGATGCGATGTAATGATTATAGACCCCCCAAGAGCTGGTATGCACAAGGATGTTGTTGATCAGGTCATTGCTATTGCCCCTGACAAAATAGTTTATGTATCCTGTAATCCTGCCACCCTTGCAAGAGACCTTGCTCTTCTTCAGTCAAAGTACAGGGCAGTTGAAGTGCAGCCCGTTGACATGTTTCCACACACATTTCACATTGAATCCGTAGCACTGCTAAAGGCTATCTGACAAAAAAACAGACATTTTTTCTGTCTGCAAACCCTTAGTCTACAAATTTGTACTATCAATAAGATTTAGAACACAATTATGTCTTGATTTTTTCTTAATTATTTTGAATAAAAGCAACGTGCTGTAATGACAAATTAAAATAGCTGTTTTTTCGGCATAAGACAGCTATTGCTACAAATTTGTAGAATCAAATCAACTTATTTTATTTCAATAGTGTAATCCACCCAATCTGACAATATTTCACATCCCTTCAAGACCCCTTTTATTACAAAGCATTAAATTTTATTTTCTATTGAGCACGATTAATGCAGAGCAGTGATAATTTTTCAACTGTTTTCAATCACATCAACCGAGATGGCCTAAAAACAGAAACAGTTGAATCTAATCATGGCAAATCATTGAAATTAAAAGATTTTTTTACCACAACCGCATACAAATCAAAGGAGAATTTAATGCACAGGGCAATAAAGACAGCAGGATTTCTGGTATTTACTTTATTTATAGGTTCACGCAGTCTATTTGCGGCAGAACCTCAGCCAATAGATACGGGCAGCACTTCATGGATGCTTATGTCAACAGCTCTTGTTCTTTTGATGGTACCCGGACTTGCTATGTTTTACGGCGGACTTGTAAGAACCAAAAATGTTATTTCAACCATGATGCACACCTATGTGGCTTTGGCAATTATTGGAGTATTATGGGTAATATGTGGCTATTCGCTGACCTTTGGCAAAAATATCATGGGGGGAATTGTAGGCTGGAACAGCGACTATTTCTTTCTAAAAGGAATTGATGATATGGTTACCAAGGGGATACCAGAATATGTCATTGCCATGTTCCAGGGCAAATTTGCTATCATCACTCCGGCTCTGATCAGCGGAGCTCTTGCTGAGAGAGTCTATTTTAAAGGATACTCAATGTTTATCGCCCTCTGGTTTATCTTTATATACTGCCCATTATGCCACTGGATCTGGGCATCAGATGGCTGGCTGTACAATATCGGTGCTGCTGGAGCAATAGATTTGGCAGGAGGAATGGTTATCCACGTTTCAGCAGGAACAAGTGCACTTGTTGTGGCTCTCTTTCTGGGTGTTCGCAAAGGGTATCCAAACACTGTTATCAATCCAAATAACCTTGTAATGACAATAATGGGTGCCGGCCTTTTGTGGGTTGGATGGTTCGGATTCAATGCAGGTTCTACCCTGCAAAGCGGTCTTGAAACAGCACGGGCACTTACTATGACTCAGATTTCAGCAGCAAGCGGAGCTTTGACCTGGCTTGCCATTGAAGCATTTATGTTCCGCAAGGCAACATCTCTTGGCTTTGTCTCCGGCATCCTTGCCGGGCTGGTTGTAATCACACCTGCGGCTGGAGTCGTGCAGCCAATTGGTGCCATTATCCTTGGTGCGTTATCATCCATGGCTTGCTATTTTGCCTTGCAAGTCAAACTTAAGTTCAAATATGACGACAGTCTGGATTGTTTTGGAATTCACGGCGTTGGCAGCGGCCTTGGAGTTATTCTACTCTCTTTCTTCATCCGTGACAGCTGGATGCAGGATGCTGCTGCATCCTCATCAACAGGCACCTGGACAGCATGGAACCAGTTGACTGTTCAGCTTATTGGAATGGGGGCAACCATTCTTTTAGCATCAATAGGAACATTTATTATATGTATTCTGGTTGAAAAAACTCTGGGATTCAGAATTGATGAGGATAAAGAGGTAGAGGGGCTTGACAGATCCCTTCACGGAGAGCACGGTTACGGTCTTATAAGGGCAGACTGATTATAATTTAAATAACAATTATAAAAAGTTGACAAACCATCTGCATGTAAAGTATTTTAGCTTCAAATTTTTTAATATTATGCAATTAAAAAACAGCCACTTAAGGCAAAAGGGTTTCACTCCACGCCAAACCCTTTTGCCTGTGGCTGTTATCATTTTTTATCAAAAATAATACACTGCTGCAGGAGGCACATTAATGGCATTGACCAAAACCGACATCACAGAAAAAATCCAACTCAACCTGAATCTTTCAAGAACAACGGCCTATAACATAATGGAGGATTTTCTTAAAATAATCAAAGACAGTCTTGCAAATAGTGAAGATGTCATGATCAGCGGATTTGGAAAATTCTGTGTAAATGAAAAGAAGTCACGGAAAGGGAGAAATCCTGCCACAAATGAGGAGATGAATCTTCCGGCAAGAAGAGTGGTGACATTCAAATGTTCAGGAAAGTTAAGAGATCTTATTAATGTAAAGTAGAAAATAATCATAACAAAGAATGTATTTTCACGATAAGCAAAAGTCCCCTCTGCTGTAAAGCAGGTGGGACTTTTGATATTTCCATCCAGTTTTGATATTTGGTAGAAAATATTCTCTTTATCACCCCAATTTGAGGGATTCCCCCGGAATCATTCCTCCGTCTTCACCTCTGCTTTAATATCTTGAAATCTGAACACCAACTCATCTTTTGCTACCATGCCAAGCTCATGCCTTGCAATGTGCTCAATGTAGCCAAGATCGCTCTTAAGGCGATCAACCTTTCTCTCAAGAACTCTGTTGGCATCATTGATGGCAATGTTTTCATTTATTATTGTCTGCTCCTGCAACCTTAAGCGATTGCCATCCATAAATCCGTTTTTACCGTACAGTATTAAAAATGCCAGGATAACCATCACGGATATCACTGTAAGATAGATTGTCTTTTCCAAAATAGATGAACCCCGTTTTTATAATTTTTTTAAATAACCGGCACGGCCGGAGCTAGGTATTGGCTCTCGGCCACAACGAACAATGAAAGTCACATAAGCACAGCTATTTAAAGAGACTTTCACATAAATTGACTGTAAATAGTGAGTCATAACTTATAATTTCACATACAGTATGTGTCGTCTTAAATTTCCATCCAACACCATATACTGCAACAAACCATAAAGTTTATGACTGATGAGGAGTGTAAGATTTCTTTAGAAACATCAATTCAGGTACTTTAAAAAGCAGCCCCAATCCACCGAAAACTGAAACTCCAAGCATCACACAGACCACAACACCTGACAGCAGAATATATTTATCAGTAGAAAACACAGGGCAAATATATTCTGCTGCCCTATCAACTACTACATACATTATAGCAGAGAAAAAAAAGGATCTACAGGCTGTACCAGAAATTTCTCTCCACGGAAATTCAAATTCTATAATTGCTGCACTTCTTATCAGAAAACAGAAATTAAGAATAGCTGCAATCGATATGGACAAGGCAAGGCCATAAACCCCCATCTTATCCATGAGAACAAAGGATAACAAAATATTGGAACTAATTGAAATAAGTCCTCCGATCAACGGGGTTCTCACATTGGAAAGTGCATAGAAAAGAGTCACGAAAAGCCTCGCACCAGCAAATGCCCACATCCCTAAACAGAAGAATAGAAGAACCATTGCTGTAGAGTTAACATCATTAATATCAAAAGCACCATGATTGAACAGAAGTGCTACAATCGGCTCCCTTAAGACAGCCAGCCCTGCCATAGAGGGAATCATAATAAAAAGAACCATTCTGACACCTCTTGTAAAGATAGAAGATGCTCGGCCAAGATCATGAGAGGCAACTGCTCTTGAAAGTACAGGGAAAATGGAGGTTGATACCGAAAAGGCAAAAAGTCCCAGTGGAAACTGAACAAGCCTGTCCGCATAATAAAGGTAGGAGACACTCCCTTGAAAAAAAACAGATGTCATGCTTGAGGCCATAAAAGTTGCCACAAGCATATTTATCTGAAGCGGGGCAATTCCAATAACGGCCGGCAGCATCATCTTAAATGCAAGTATGGTATCAGGATGTTGCAAAATCACTTTTCCACAAAATTTAAACCCACTTCTCACAATAAATGGAATCTGAATAGCAAGCTGGAGGATACCACCAGTCGTAACCCCCCATGCCATAATAACAGCCGGGGATTCAGACAATGGGGAGAAAAAAACTGCAAACAATATAATTGTCAAATTAAGAATAATGGGGGCAGAGGCAGGGGCTGCAAAATGACCCATTGAGTTTAAAATACCCATGAATATTGATAGAATACAGACAGATAGAACATAGGGCATCATGATATTTGACAGCGTTATGGTCAATTCGGGTTCTGCAAAAAAAATCTGTGTAAACGCAATGAAACAAAGCAGAAACAGAACACCTCCAGCCGAAATGAAAATCAATGCACTTCGAGCCATCTCAAAGGCATATTCAGAGCCTTCACGCATAAGTAGTTTGGTGAATACAGGTATAAATGAGATACTCAATGCCCCGTCAGAAAAGAATTTTCTGAAAAGATCTGGTATGCGTAAAGCTGCCAAAAAGGCATCACTGTAGAAACCGGCACCAAGGAGCATGGCGACAATTGCATCACGAACAAATCCCAGAATACGACTTGTAACTGTTAATACGCCAACTATTCCGGCATCTTTTATCATTTTTTTATCAGATTGGTCAAACAAGGAGTTTTCCCTTGACAAAACAGATCAATATACAGTAAATTCATATACTTTAAATACAGAGAGTAAATTAATAAACTCAATATAATAATTTTAATAATTAAAATTAAGGAGCAGAACAACATTGGCTAATCACAAATCGGCTATCAAGCGTGCAAAACAAAATGAGACAAAAAGACTTAGAAACAGATCCAATCGATCTGCCATGAAGACAGCAATAAAAAAAGTATATGCTGCAAAGGCAGAGGGTGCTGAGAATACTTCGGAACTGCTGGTAAACGCCCAGTCTGTCATTGCAAAAGCAGCAAAAAAAGGTATTATGCACAAAAATACAGCTGCACGTAAAACTTCAAGACTTACCAAACATGTTAATTCTGCAGCTTAGGAAATATCGAGCAGATCGTTAATATCTAACGACCATCTGCGACAGAATAGCTTTTAAAAAATAAGGTTTCAAGCAATCAGTATTGTTTGAAACCTTATTTTTTTATGGTTATGAGTGGTAAGGGACTGCATAATAATAAAACTACCCACTTTTGCATAAAAGAACACCGTATGTTCAATATGGAGCTCTTGATATTGGGTAGATTATTTTCTATGTGCTCCCTAAAGATAGAATCATGAATATTCAGAAACTATCTGTCATCTGACCAACAAGCCTTCGGGAAAGCCGACTGGCTATTTTTTCAATGGTTGAATTTAAAATAGCTTCATCTGTGGCGTTATCATTAGCCACGGCGTAGGATTCACTCTCCGTAAAACCGTTCACTGCAAAAAGAATCTCTCCTGCACTGCTCTTCATCTCAAGATCTATAACAGCACTTACACCTCTTTTATAAACGGAGTCTTCCGAGGTTCTGGCCAGGGCGTTAAAAGAGACAGAAACAATAGTACCGTAGATCAATGCATCCGCATCATTATTATTCTGACTCTCCTCACTTTTATGATCTATAACCCTTACTGTACTATTTCGCATCAGCTCCTGAATAAGAGCATTTGCAAAGAGAGTTTCAGCACCAACCTGTGCACTTTTATTTTTAAAGACTGCAACAGAGACGGTCTCAATATTGCCAGGCAGTTTCCCGCCTCCTTGCAGAGTATAACCACAGGAGAAAAGAAGAGAAAACAGAATCACAACAGCAAAGCCATTTTTCATAAGATTATCCCAAGTTTCCCCTGTACTTGAAGGTAAGGGGGTGACTCTGATAAAATAGCCATGACCGTTTCTCAGGCCATCGAAAATTTATCAAAAAAAATGCATTTTAGCACTCACCCAAAGTAATGTGCTAGCACAGCTCGGCATAAGTTCTCTGTTGCTTTTTTGTGCCGAATATTCATATGAACATTGAAGAATCGGCTCCAATAAGTGTAATAAGATTTACGCCCGACTGTACTAGGAACAAGATGCCATATTGACTGAAATCACACCACAATATTGACCAGTTTTTTTCTTACCACAATTACCTTTTTAATGGGTTGATCTCCGATATGTTTTTGAACCATCTCATCAGCAAGGGCAGTTTGGCGAATCAAGTCGTCACTGCTCTTTGCATCAACTGAGAATTTTGATCTGAGCTTACCATTGACCTGCACCACGACCAGAATCTCATCCGTCAATAAAGCATCTTCTCGATATACAGGCCAAGGCTGCTCGGTTATGCCATTCAAGTTGCCCAGATATTCCCAAACCTCTTCTGCAAAGTGGGGCACAATCGGAGATAGCAGAAGTATGATATTTCGAATAGAGAATGCCACCACAGATTTGATCTCCGGTGATATCTGCTGTATCTGAAGTTGATCTGTGTTCAAATCCATGCTGTACATGACATTGACAAGCTCCATTACCGCACTGATGGCTGTATTAAAGTGAAAATTACCCTCAATATCATCGGTTACTTTTTTAATGGTTTGATGAGTTTTAGTGTATAATTTTTTTGCATCACTGTCCAGCAGCCCTGATAACGGTCCTGTATAGGATTCAACCCCCTGTGTCATCTCCATGCATGTCCCGGCAAGACGCCATACCCGGTTAATGAATCTATAACACCCTTCAACTCCGTCATCATTCCACTCCAGACCTTTTTCCGGCGGAGCCGCAAAAAGACAGAACAGGCGTGTGATGTCAGCACCATACTTATTCAGAAGATCATTTGGATCAATTACGTTTTTCTTGGACTTAGACATTTTTATTACGCGTCCGATCTCCACGTCACTGCCACACTTCTGGCAAGTTGCCTTACCCTCTGAAATCAGTGCCTCTTCAGGGAAGAGATAGCCATGTTCTGGACACCTCAAAGTCTCTTTTGATACCATTCCCTGAGTCAGAAGATTGGTAAAAGGCTCTTTAAAATCAATCAGTTCAAGAGTATTTAAAACCCTCATAAAATACCTGGAATACAGTAAGTGAAGAATTGCGTGCTCAACTCCTCCTATATATTGATCCACAGCCATCCAGTATTTCACAGCCTCCTTGTCAAACATGGCATTGTCACAGTCAGGGCTGCAATATCTTATGAAATACCATGAAGACTCAACAAAAGTATCCATAGTGTCTGTGTCACGCCTGGCATCAGTTCTACCACATTTTGGACAATCTGTTTTCTTGAAAAAATCAAGTGTTGGCAGAGGTGATCCCCCGTTTTCAAGAAGATGGGCATCTTCCGGCAGGACAATGGGTAGATCAGATTCAGGAACAGGAACCACACCGCATGTTTGGCAGTGAATCACCGGAATAGGGGTACCCCAGTATCTCTGGCGAGAAATACCCCAATCCCTGAGCCTGAAGCTGACCGTCTTTTTTCCAAGCCCCTCTCTTTCCAGCCAATCTGTAATTTTACTCATCGCCTTATCGTTAGGCATGCCGTTATATTGTCCGGAATTTACAAGAATGCCTGGTGCGGAAAATGCCTGAGTCATTGTGGAAGCGTCAAGAGCTCCTTGTGTGGATTGACCATCAAAATATATATTCTCAGGCTGATTTGTATCTGATTTAGTCCGGTCCGGCTGAATCACCACAACAATATCCAGGTTATATTTTTTTGCAAAATCAAAGTCACGCTGATCATGTGCGGGTACTGACATTACAGCACCAGTTCCATACTCCATAAGAGCAAAATTGGCAGTATATATTGGCATACGTCTGCCATTAGCTGGATTGATACACCATGCTCCGGTAAAGACCCCCTCTTTTTCGTAAGTTTCAATTGCAGATGAGGAGCGCTCCTGTCTGGAGATCTTTTCAACAAATAGAGCTACGGCTTTCTCCTGATCAGTACCTCTTGAAAGAGATTCAACTAATGGGTGTTCAGGTGCAAGACACATGAATGTTGCACCAAACAGAGTATCTGGTCTTGTAGTAAAGACGTTGATACACCCTTCTCCAGCAATGTCATTTTGCCTACCTTCAATCTTGAAGGATATTTCAGACCCGATGCTTTTGCCGATCCAATTTTTCTGCATTACTGTAACTTTTTCTGGCCATCCTGGAAGTTTGTCACAATGGATCAGAAGATCCTCGGCATAATCAGTAATCCTGAAAAACCACTGCCACAGTTTTTTTTGCTGCACCATCTCACCGCACCGCCAGCAAAGATCTTCTTCAACCTGTTCATTGGCAAGAACTGTCTGACAATGGCCACACCAGTTTACGTAAGACTCTTTTCTATAGACCATATCTTTTTCAAGCATCTTGAGAAAAAGCCACTGCTCCCACCTGTAATACGAAGGAGTGCAGGTGGCTATCTCCCGTTTCCAGTCATAGGAGAATCCCATTTTCTTAAGCTGGTTACGCATAGTATTGATATTGTCATATGTCCATGCAGCAGGATGAGTTTTGTTATCAATGGCTGCGTTTTCCGCAGGCATACCAAAAGCATCCCATCCCATTGGATGGAGCACATTGTATCCATTCATTCTTTTATATCTTGCCACAACATCACCAATGGTGTAGTTTCTCACATGCCCCATATGAATTTTGCCGGACGGGTAAGGAAACATCTCCAGCAGGTAATACTTCTTTTTTGATTTATCTTCAGATGCACGGAAAATGTGATTGTTTTCCCAGTATTCCTGCCACTTGGACTCTACTTTTTCAGGATTGTAACGTTCATCCATCATAATATATATACGCCTCCGCAAAACATATATTTAAATAATTTTTTACTTTAAATAACGGGTTTAAGAAAATTTTTAAAAAAATATAAATGCCACAATATCCTGTAAATAGCAAGCCAGACAAATTAAGATGCCCAATAATGAGACAAAATAATCAAAACGCCATATAACCAACATGGCAGATCACCGCGATCTATGTTATATAAAATCAATTGCAAAAAAGAGTCTGTAAAAAGAGTCTTACAGTTCAAATATTTGCTTCACCCTAATGGGTGCAGCCGTTAGACAAAAGGAGGATGCAAAAACAGGCATTGAATGACAAGAAAGATATTGATTAATGCACTTGATTCTGGGGAATGCAGAATCGCTACAATTAAAGACAACAAACTGGAAGAGTTGCACCTTGCAAGTGAAACAAGAGAGATGACTCAGGGAAATATTTACAAGGCAACCATTGTAAGAGTTGAACCCAGTTTACAGGCGGTCTTTGTGGATTATGGTGCTGAAAAAAACGGTTTTCTGCAAAAACAGGAGATACATAGTGACTACTATCTTGATAATGACTCAGGCGACAGAAGTCTGACTCATATCGTTAAAAAAGGTCAGGAACTCATTGTCCAAGTCACAAAAGACCCAATCATGCACAAAGGTGCCATGTTAACAACATTTATATCCCTGCCTGGAAGACTGTCGGTGCTTATGCCAGGAAGTTGTACACGAGGTGTATCAAGGCAGATCAGTTGTGAAGAGGAACGAAAACGACTTAAAGCACTTGTAGAGAGCATGAAGCTGCCCGAAGGTTTTGGATTGATTGTTAGAACTGCGGGCAAAGATGCAACTAAAACAATTCTTGGCAACGACCTTAAGTATCTTCTAAGGGTATGGAAAAACATAAATGATAAAAGCATAGAGAGCCCGACACCTTCCCTACTGTATAAAGAACAGAACCTTGCTGTAAGAACCCTTAGGGACTATTTCACAGCTGAAGTCTCAGAGATTCTTATAGACGATGAGGAAGTTTTCAAGGAGGTAAAGGAGTTTATCAAAGTCATTGCTCCAAAACAGCAAAATATTGTGAAATTCCTCAAGGGTGAAAAACCTATTTTTTCAAAACATCAGCTTGAAGATCAGATTGCCTCCATATTTGAAAACAAGGTACCCCTTAAATCTGGAGGTGCCATTGTAATTGACCAGACAGAAGCCCTTGTTGCAATTGATGTAAATTCAGGAAAATCTACTGGGAAAAAAAATATTGAACAGACAGCCTATCACACAAATCTTGAAGCTGCTGAAGAGGTGGCAAGACAGTTGCGACTTCGAGACATGGGTGGACTCATTGTCATTGATTTTATTGACATGAAAGAGTCTCGACATAAGGCTGAAGTTATAAAAAACCTTAAAAAATTTCTCAAATCAGATAAAGCCAAAACAAAGGTGGGTATGATCTCAAAATTTGGTCTACTGGAGATGTCTCGCCAGAGAATAAGGCCATCCATCACATATGGCAATTTTGCCGCGTGTCCCCACTGTCAAGGACGTGGGATGGTACCCTCCATAGAAAATCTTGCTCTTCAATTCATGCGCCAACTCAACCTTAATACAATCAAAGGCGATATAAAAACTGTCACCGCAACTTTACCCACTGATGTGGCAGATTATATTTTGAACAAGAAACGCAAAGATCTTGTAGAAATTGAAAACAAACGCAATCTCACCATATACATTATACATGACGACAAAATGATCAGGGGAGACAGCAATCTTGCATGTGAAAAGGTTCCACAATAGCACTTTGTAAGCAACTGGAGATGAGAATAGCAAAGCTCTGCCTTGACATAACCATCTCTTTTGTGTATCTGGAACAGTTTTAGAGTCTCTTTACAAGAAAAAATTGTATAACTATCTATCATCAACTTTAAAATCTATGAGGAGTTTTTATGATCAGCACTGCATACGCAATGGGACAGTCCGGAGCTTCAGGAGCACCTGCAGGCGGGGGGTTTACAGCTTTTGTCCCCCTTATTCTAATGTTTGTAATTTTCTATTTTCTGTTGATACGACCTCAGCAGAAAAAGGCAAAGGAACATCAGAATATGGTGAACAATCTTAAGAAAGGGGACAGAATTATTACCTCTGGTGGAGTACATGGAACCATTATTTCTCTTGGAGACACCACTGTATCACTTGAAATTGCTGAAAACGTAAAAATTAAAATAAACAGGGGTAATGTTGCAGCTCTTAACCAGAAAGCATCTTCATCTTCACCTGCTCTGCAAAAAACAAAAGTAAAAGATAAAGATAAAAAAATTGAGTAAGGAATCAGGACGAAATAACTTTTGCATTTGAAAATCGGAACTCACTCTTCTGCAACGCAAATGAATAATGAAATTACAGGTTATTTTGTTCTCCGATCCTAAAATTAATAGGGAAAATTTATAAGATAGCTGTTTCAAGTTTAAACTGTCAAATTATGTCAAGAAGCGTTTTATTAATTTCAGCTATTCACATCTGTCTCACAAACTTTGAAAGAGCACTATTTTAAAATCCTGAATTAAAATACAACTAACCATGAAGGAATACAGGAGTAACTTAGATTGAAACTATTTACATGGAGGGGAGCACTCATAGCAGCTGTAATGATTGCTGCACTGATTTATCTTCTGCCCACCCTGGATACTCAAATCTGGCCACATAAAAAGATAAATCTCGGATTGGATCTCCAAGGCGGTATGCATCTGGTTCTTGAAGTTCAAACAGAGAAGGCAGTTGAAACCACTGTTGAACGAACAATTGATGAAATCAAGCAGGAGCTGAGAAAAAAAGATATCAAGCATCTTGGTGTATCTCTCGGAGAGAACAATACCATTGCAGTTGAGTTACAAGGAGAAGAGAACCTTAACGGATTCAATACCACTGTAACTGAAAGCTTCAATGATTTTAAGGTTTCATCCACTTCGACTGAAGGAGATAGACACCGTATAGTGTTAGCTCTTCCTGAACAAGAATCGATGAACATACAGAAAATGGCCACAGAACAGGCACTTGAAACCATAAGAAACCGTATTGATGAATTTGGTGTAAGTGAGCCTGATATCAGAATTCAAGGAGAGGACAGAATCCAGATACAGCTCCCTGGAGTCAAGGATACAAAGCGTGCAAAAGCTCTTATTGGAAAAACCGCAAGACTCAATTTTCAGCTTGTGGATGAAAATGCGGATCCAGAGGCTGCGGTGAAGGGAAATATCCCCCCGGGAGATGAACTTCTCTATGAGACTAAAGAGAATCATGCCACCGGAGCCTCAACCAAAATTCCTTTCTTGATCCAAAAAAGAGTGCTGCTGGATGGAAGTGCCTTGACAGATGCCAGGGTGGAGATAGATTCTCAGTTTAACGAACCTTATGTAAGCATTGAGTTTGACCGTAAAGGTGCAAGAATCTTCGAAAGAGTTACAGGAGAAAACATTAAGAAACGATTAGCAATTGTCCTTGATAAGAATGTTTACTCCGCACCTGTAATACAGGATAAAATCGCTGGTGGAAAGGCAAGGATAACGGGCAACTTTACAATGGAAGAGGCAAAGGATCTGGCTATTGTTCTCAGAGCTGGAGCACTTCCAGCACCTGTTAAAATCATTGAAGAGCGGACAGTTGGGCCAACACTGGGAGCAGATTCTATACGTATGGGGCTGATTTCTGGACTTGCCGGCTTTATCACTGTCATGCTTTTCGTGATCATGTACTATAAACGGGCAGGATTTATTGCCAACCTGGCTCTTATAGCAAATATGATTCTTATTGGAGGCGGACTTGCTGCGTTTCAGGCAACCCTGACACTTCCCGGTATTGCGGGTATTATTCTTACCATTGGCATGGCTGTTGATGCCAACGTACTTATTTATGAAAGAATACGAGAGGAAATTGCCGCAGGCAGGACACCTATTGCATCTGTAAATGCTGGGTTTGAACGGGCTGCGTTAACTATTTTGGATGCCAACGTTACAACACTCATTGTAGCAATAGTCCTTTTTCAATTTGGCACTGGTCCTGTTAAAGGGTTTGCAGTTACACTTTCAATGGGTATTATCTCCAGTCTTTTCACAGCTCTGATACTCTCAAGAAGTATTTTTGAATATTTTGTTTCTACAAGAAAAGTGTCCAAGTTGAGCATATAAAAATAACCGGCACGGTCGGAGCGGGGTTTTGCTCTCGGCCACAACGAAGAATGAAAGTCTTCATAAAAACAAATCCTTAAAAAGACTTTCATATAACTTTAAGGAAGATAACAGATAATGCAGTTTATAAAACCTGATATTAATATTAATTTTACAGGCAACAGAGTAAAGGCGTATGCTTTCTCTCTTGTCCTGATCATAATAAGTATAGTATCTCTTGTGATTCATGGTGGTCCGAACTATGGAATTGATTTTTCCGGAGGGACACTGGTACAGGTAAAATTTAACCAGAATATTCCGATTGAGAAGATCCGTAACGGCCTTAACACGATGGGCCTTCAAAACACATCTGTCCAGAATTTCGGTGAAGAGGATAACAGTGAGTTTCTCATCCGCACAAGTAATTCGGAAATGAGCGGAGACGGCTTGTCTCAGGCTGTTACCGAGGCATTAAAGGGATCAACTGGTGCTGAACCGGAAATCAGACGTGTTGAAATGGTAGGACCCCAGGTGGGAAGTGACTTAAGAACACAGGCTCTGCTTGCCATATTTTACTCTCTGTTGTTTATAACAATATATATATCTGGCAGATTTGAGATGAAATGGATTCTGTCCGGTGTTCTTGCAGGAGCATTGATGTCATCTGTATATTTTTTATCCATATTCAAAGTGGGGATACCATTTCTGATTACAGCCGCTCTTATTGTAACCATAGCCCTCTTCTGGTATATGAATCTTAAATATGCCATGGGAGCTATTGTAGCTTTAATCCATGACGTAGTCATAACGGTTGGTATTTTTTCCATACTTAACCTTGAATTTTCCCTTCAGATAGTAGCCGCCTTGCTGACAATCATTGGTTATTCTCTGAACGACACAATAATCGTGTTCGACAGAATAAGAGAAAATATCACCAATCTCAACAAGCTCCCTTTAGAAAAAATAATAAATAGAAGTATTAACGAGACTTTGAGTAGAACCATTCTTACAGGAGGTACCACGCTTATTGTTCTTCTTGCTCTATTTTTCCTTGGCGGCGAGATCATACATAATTTTGCCTTTGCCATGATTGTGGGCATTGTTGTTGGTACATACTCTTCAATTTTTGTTGCAAGCCCTATTCTTCTTGCATCAGGCAAACATATTACGCAAAAAAAATGATATGGTGTTTTAACGATACGGTGTTCCCATGAATCAAATCTCCAGACTCTCTCTTATTGTCATTCTTTTTTCTGTCTCTTTATTAGTGGCATCATGTGCCGTACCTGCCAAAACGGGGAGATCAGTGACAACAGGGTCTGGAGAAACACAAACAGATCAAAATATGGCAGTTCGTGAAACAAAGCCATTAAAGCTGACAGCTCAGAACCATGAATTGATACATCAGCGTATTGAACAGAGACTTGACAGGATCGAAAGCATTCTGAGAAATATTGAAAAGATTGTTGGCTTTGACAGTGCTTCCTTGCAAATAGAGCCATCAGACTCTATAAATATCAGCGAACAGACTCTGGATGAGGATGATGGGATAACTTCTTATGACGATACTACAGAGCCACCTATGAACTCTGAAGATTCAACTTACAATGAGGGGGCAATCGCTTCTGCCTCTCCTGAAAAGCTATATGGTAAAGCACGGAGACTTCTTATTGACAAAAAATTCAAAGATGCTGAAAAAGAGTTTAAATCTCTTGAACAGAGATACCCTTCACACCCCCTTGCTGTAAATGCATTGTACTGGATGGGAGAATGCCGTTACTCAATCAAGGATTACAAGGGATCTATTACCATTTTCAAACAACTTGTAGAAAAATATCCCAATGGCAGAAAAGTACCTGACGCACTTTTGAAAACAGCATATGCCTACCTCTCAATGAGTGACACAGATAATGCAAAGGAGTATCTAAAAAAAGTTGTCATGCAGTTTCCCTTCTCACCTGCCGGAGAAAAAGCGGCAAAGAAGTTGCAGTCTTTCAGATAACCAGCACGGCCGGATCGGAGTATTGGATCTGGGCCACAACGAAGAATGAAAATCATATAATCACGGCTAGTTAAAAAGACTTTCACATTAACGCTCATACCCTGGCGGGCAAAACTTAAGAATAAAACCTTTAATTTCAATTTTTTATACAATAAAAATAATCCTAAACGGACATGATTGTGTATCAATCCCCCCTAATATAAAAATGCGATCCATTTTCACGGTAACTTATAGATGTCCCAGATAATCCACCAATATTTACCCTGGTTTATCCTGAAAAATATTCCGGGGGTAGGAAATATACTTTACAGAAGACTGATCCAGCGATTTGGTTCTCCTGAAAATGTTTTCACAGCCTCCAGTCATGACCTCATTACAATAAAAGGTATGGGTAAAAAGGTGTTGTCTGCTATCATGAATAACGCTTTAAGAAGTTCTGCTGTAATTAATGAGCTTAAAGAGGAGATCAGGCAGATTGAACGGTCTGGATTTAAAATTCTTACAATGACTGAGGATAACTACCCCTCACTTCTGCAACACATTCCTGATCCGCCACCATACTTAACCTACTTTGGCACTCTTGATAACTCGCTGGCATCTATTGCAATTGTCGGATCAAGACAGGCCACCTCCTACGGACTCAATGTCGCTGAAACTCTTGCCCATGATCTGGCATCAAAAAAATTCAAGGTGGTAAGCGGTATGGCTGTAGGAATTGACAGTGCAGCCCATAAAGGAGCTTTGCGTGCACAGGGGAAAACAGTTGCCATACTTGGAAGTGGTCTTGGCAGAATCTACCCCTCAGAAAACCGTAATCTCTTTTTCAAAATTGCTGATAACGGTGCGGTAATTTCAGAATTCAAGATCAATTCCGAGCCGGAAGGTCGACATTTTCCGATGAGAAACAGGATCATTGCAGGTATGTCAGCAGGTACAGTAGTGGTCGAAGCCGCTACAAAAAGCGGCTCTTTGATAACAGCACGACTTGCTGCAGAGTACAACAGAGAGGTGTTTGCAGTACCAGGAAGCATTGACTCTTTTAAAAGTGCTGGTACCCACGCCCTTTTGAAACAAGGTGCCCGACTTGTAGAAAACCATATGGATATCATTGAAGAGTTTTACTATATACACCAAATTGTACCCACTCCACTTGTTCATGATCTTTCAGGAATACCACTCAATGAGGACCCTGAAGTGCCATCAAAATCTATAATTTCTCCCAGTACTAACAAAAAAATAGCGTCGGACAGACCATTATGGGACAGATCTCCACTAAAGGAAGAGTTGCCATTAAAACAGGATAAAACTTTATCATTTGATCAAAATAACTCTTCACCATTTGAACCAGATCAATATCAACATGCAATTTTGAATATCCTTAAAGATACCCCACTGCACATTGACCAAATCATTGAAACCTCCGGCCTTGATACTGGAGGGATAACTGCTGCCCTTATGGATCTTGAACTAATGGGGATAATAATACACTCCCCTGGAAAAATGTTTTATAAAGTTTAAGGAGTAAAATTGAGTAAACCATTGTTAATTGTTGAGTCTCCCACCAAGGTTAAAACACTGAAAAAATATTTAGGAAATGACTATAATGTTGCTGCCACAGCAGGCCATATAAAAGATCTTCCACAAAAAGAGCTTGGTATTGATATTGAAAATAACTTCAAAGCCGAGTATCTGAATATTAAAGGAAAATCAAAAGTTATACAGGAACTCAAGAGTGCTGCCGGTGATACAGATACTATCTATCTTGCACCAGACCCTGATCGTGAAGGTGAGGCTATTGCTTTCCATGCGGCTGAAATTCTAAAAAAAAAAGGGAGGCAATTTTATAGAGTTCTTATTCATGAGCTTACAAAAAAAGGTATCACTGAGGCATTAAAGAATCCCATGCAGCCTAACAGTGATAGGTATGAGGCCCAACAGACTCGTAGAACTCTGGATCGTCTGGTAGGATACCAGATATCCCCTCTTTTGTGGAGACGGGTGCAAGGAAGCTTAAGTGCTGGCAGAGTTCAGTCAGTAGCAGTAAAAATCATCTGTGACCGTGAAAGACAGATAAGAGCATTTAACCCAGAAGAGTACTGGACTATCACGGCAGATCTTCTTGCAGACACTCCGCCTGTTTTTTCCGCAGCCATCTCTAAATATAAAGGCAAAAAGATCTCCATTCCAAATGAGAAAAAAACATCACAGATTATAAGTCATCTTGAATCAGCCACCTTCATTGTGGATACCATCAACATAAAAACCCTGCAACGTAGCCCACTGCCCCCTTTTATAACAAGCAAACTTCAGCAGGAAGCTATTAACCGTCTTAAGTTTTCCGCAAAAAAGACAATGGCTGTAGCTCAACAGCTATATGAAGGTATTGAGATAGGAACAGGAGGTCCTGAAGGTCTTATTACCTACATGCGTACAGATTCTACACGTATTGCGGCTGAGGCGGCACATGAAGCATTAACTCTGATTGGAGAAAAATTCGGACCTGAATATGCGATGGAGCGACCAAGGTTTTTTAAGAACAAAAATAAAGTGCAGGATGCTCATGAAGCTATAAGACCCACTTCTGTTTTTAATACGCCCGGAAAGGTACAGCCCTACCTGAACCAGGAGCAGTTCCGACTGTATGATCTTATCTGGAAAAGGTTTGTAGCTTCCCAGATGGCTGCCGCTGTAATTGACCAGAAGACCATATCTATCAAAGCCGGTGAGTATACGTTTACTGTGGGAGGAAATACGGTTCAGTTTCAAGGATTCATGGCACTATACTCAGTTGTCGATTCAAAATCTGATATGGAGTCCAAGTTTGGAGAGAAAGAAGAAAAAGATGATGATGAGTCCGGTATCGACAGCCAATCCAGTGAAACTAAAGATCAAGGTACTGGCATCGATAAAAAGCCCGGAGAAAAAGAGAAACAAATTCTTCCAGAACTCAAAGAGGGGATGAAATTATATGCAGAAAAGATCACTCCAATGCAACATTTTACCAAGCCCCCGCCAAGATTTTCAGAAGCTTCATTAGTAAAGGAGCTTGAAGAGAATGGAATCGGAAGACCAAGTACATATGCAACCATCCTCTCAACCATCAGAGACAAAGGCTATGTTGATCTTGTAAAAAGATACTTTGTTCCCAATGAGCTTGGATTTATTGTCAATGATCTTCTGGTAGGCTCGTTTCCTGAAATTCTTGATGCCACCTTTACAGCTGAGATGGAGAACAATCTGGACAATATTGAAAATGGCACTCGCAAGTCTATAGAAGTTTTAAATGAGTTCTACGCCCCTTTTAAAGAGAGGCTCTCCCATGCCACCGAAAACATGCTCAGTGTAAAGGGCGTTGGCATCCCTACGGAACTTAAATGTCCGCTTTGCACAAAAACACTCAACATAAAAATAGGAAAAAACGGCCATTTTATCGCCTGCACAGGTTATCCTGAATGCACTTTTTCAAGTAATTATACCCGTGATGATAAGGGTAATATTGAAATAAATGAGACGAAAGTAGATCTAAGTCCTGTAAAGGATTGTGATAAATGTGGAAAAACTATGGTAAAAAAAGAGGGGCGATATGGAGAATTCCTTGCCTGCACAGGATACCCTGAATGCAAACATACGGAATCTCTTTACGCTGCAGAACCTTTAAAATCAACGGATATAAGTTGTCCACTACCTGAATGTAACGGTATGATTGTAGGAAAGAAATCACGCAGAGGTAAAGATTTCTACGGGTGTGACAGGTATCCTGAATGTAGTTTTGCTTCATGGGATAAACCTGTTAACAAGAAATGCCCTGAATGTGGTTCTACTTATCTAGTTGAAAAAGAGACAAAGAAAGAGGGGTTGACACTCTCATGTCCGGCTAAAGGTTGTAATTACAAGGAACGGGTTTAGTAGGAGCATGTTTTATGTGAAAGTCTTTTTAAATGTCTGCCATAATAAGCCTTTCATTTTTGGTTGTGACAGATCATTCTGTCATGCATGTTTATGTGAAAGTCTCTTTAAATAGCTGTGCTTATGTGACTTTCATTGTTCGTTGTGGCCGAGAGCCAATACCTCGGTCCGGCCGTGCCGGTTATAAAAAACAGCTCAATTTTGCCTGTCCACGCCCATAATAGGGTGTGGTTTTAAATCGAATAAAGGTGACAGGCTACCATATGGGGCGAATTTGAATCTCCGGTTCCGGTATATTTCAATGACTCTTCAGAGTTAAGTAATGGCACCTCCTGCCTACAGATATCCATCACATATTCACACCGGGTATGAAATCGACACCCATCAGGCGGGTTACGAGGAGATGGTATCTCACCTTTCAGAATAATTCTCTCTCTCTTGGCCTGGGGGTCAGGTACAGGAATGGCAGATAAAAGAGCTTTAGTATAGGGATGCATTGGACGGCTATATATATACTCTGCCTCGGCCATCTCCACGATCTTTCCAAGATACATAACTGCAATCAGGTCAGATACATGGCGTACAACCGCAAGATCGTGAGAAATAAATACAGATGTCAGCCCCATATCCTTCTGCAGTGTCAGCATAAGATTAAGTATCTGGGACTGAACAGAGACATCCAGGGCCGATACCGGCTCATCACATATTAGCACCTCAGGTTCAAGACTTATCGCTCTTGCAATCCCTATCCGCTGACGCTGTCCTCCGCTGAACTCATGTGGAAACTTTGCCATTGCCTGCTCGGACAGACCAACCCGTTCCAGTAACCTTACAATCTCTTGTCTGCGTGAGGTGCTGTTGACTGAACCTATTTTTTTGTTACTCAGCCGATTGTGGATAATATATTTCTCCTCAAGAATTTCACCAACAGTGTGACGGCTGTTCAAAGATTCAAAAGGGTCCTGAAAAATCATCTGCATTTTAAGGCGTAGAGCTTTCATCTCCTTCCCCGTAACATCATTGATATTTTGGCCATGAAGTTTTACACTGCCACCAGACAGAGGATACAACCCCATAATGCATCGGCCAAGTGTGGTTTTTCCGCATCCAGATTCTCCCACTAACCCCAAAGTCTGACCCTTTCTTACATCAAAAGAGACATCATCAACTGCATGGATAACCCCTTGCTTCCGAAGAAAGATCCCCCCATGCACTGGAAAGTGTTTTGTCAGTCGAGTGACCTGCAAAATGGGTATATCCTCTATGGCTGATTCTCCCTTAATATAACCTTGAACCAAAGTCTTTTATCCCCTTTCCATCCTCACCGTAAAATGCAAAATTTATTAACTCCAGACCAGCTTATATATCTCAATAATGTGATTTGAAAATATCAGATCTGGGAGTGATAGAATATTTATGACACGCAACAAAATGACCTTTTACAGGCTCAATTTCAAAGGGTACAACAGAACGGCATATCTCCATTACATGGTCACACCTATTGCTGAAACGACAACCTGATGGCATCTTCTCCAGAGATGGAACCTGCCCCTTTATAGTGGGCAGAATACTTCTTGGAGCTCTGGAAAGACCCGGAATGGATTTAAGTAACCCCTGGGTATATGGATGCAGAGGATCACTAAAGAGTTCAGCCACCCCTGCTCTTTCAGCCACCCTGCCCCCATACATCACTACAGCATCATCACAGTTTTCGGCAATAACGCCAAGATCGTGGGTGATAAGTATTACTGACATGGCAAGTTTTGTCTGAAGCTCATTGACCATATCAAGAATCTGTGCCTGAACGGTCACATCAAGAGCAGTGGTTGGTTCATCTGCAATTAGAATATCAGGCTTTGATGATAGTGCCATGGCAATCATAACCCGTTGACGCATTCCACCGGAAAGTTCATGGGGATACTGACGTATAACCTTGTCAGGAGTTGCAATGCCGACTTGAGCAAGCATGGAGATCGAGGCATTATCCATATCTCGTCGCCTCATCTGGGGAAAATGGAGCTGATATACCTCATTCATCTGTACGCCTATTTTCTGGACTGGATTCAGTGCTGTCATAGGCTCCTGGAATATCATTGATATCTGCCGACCGCGAATTTTTTGCATATCATATAATTTACCTGACTCGCCTTGACTAATGATTTCGTCTGATTTGAGTCCAAAGGCCTGACTTGCCTTAATATTTGGTTTGCCTAATAAAGCTGCTCCAATCCTCACATCTGATTTACCCTGCAAGGTTGATTTGCCCATCAGAGAAACAAGATCTTGGCCTTTAAATTCAATGGTTCCATATTCAATCTGACCGGAGGGTTTTGGCAAAAGTCCCATGATGGAAAGGGCCGTTACGCTCTTGCCACAACCTGACTCTCCTACAATGCCAAGTGTGGTTGCCTTTCTTAACTTGAATCCGACACCGTCAACAGCTCTGACTCTGCCATTCTCAGTATTAAAAGAGACAACAAGGTTGCTTACATTCAAAATGATATCATTTTTCATATCTCTGCCAGATGAGCACTCTTCTCCATTATCATTCGAGTGTAGCCTTTTTAAGATTAACTGATGCAGGGGCGTAGCGTTGGCCATGCCCCATGGATTAAATAGAGTGCAAAAAGGCTACACTCTTATCATTCAGACAACTTGTTATTGCCGGAAGAATCGGGCTTGAACTTTTCATCAATTATGGTTACAGGTTTAAGCATAGTTCCATTTTTCATGGCCTGACTTGTCTCTTCATATGTTTTCTGATCAAACCAGAATAGCCCTCCAGCCATTGATCCAAAGGGGTCAAAAAGATCTTCCGATTTTCTGGTGCCGTGATTTGAAGGAAGTTTAAACCACCGCCAGTATCCATGACGGACATATGGCACCATAAATGTGGGCACAAAAGATGCCTGTTCATGAATCAATAACTGAATTTTGATGGAAAGAGCTATTCTCTCCTTCTCATCAAGGCTGTCTCTGTACTGATCAATAAGGCTGTCTATTTCAGGGTTGTCTGTATTGGTGATATTATTTGTCTGAACTTTATGAGCATTTGTAGAGTGCCACCCCTCCCAGTAAGAGGGTCTTAGTCCTGTACTCCAACCCATCCATGCAACATCATGTTTTTTTTCAAGAATGGTCTTGAACGCAGCTGTGCTGTCCAACTGCTGAAGCCTGAGATCCACACCAGCTTTGAGTGCCTCCTCTTTTAAAACTACAAGTCTTGGAGTATGCTCCTCAAATCCATAGGTAACATCCACAGAGAAACGCATCTGACCCTTCTGCCATATACCGTCACTGCCCCGACTCCATCCGGCATCTGTCATCAGGGACTGCACAGTCTCAATATTAAATGGTCTGGCTTTTATTTCGCGATTGGTGTAGGCTCCATACCCGACATATGCTTGATCAAGCCTGAAATAGTCGCCCCTTAGAACGTTGTCTATAACCTTCTGCACATTCATGGCGTGAGAAAATGCAAGGCGTACCCGCCTGTCCACAAATATTGCTTTATCTTCATTGAGCCACATGCCAGATGCTGAACGCTGAGTATCATTGAAGAACCATATCTTTTCGACATACCCTTTATTAAATACATCTGTATTGGCTCTCTCATACCAGTAATTGGGCATGGTCAGGGCAAACATGTCAATCTCACCCTTTTTAAAATATTCCCAAAGCATATTAAAATCTCTTACCACAGTAAAGTTTACCCGGTCCACATTAAACCTGTTTTTAAAATACTTTAGATTCTCTCCCCACCACCCCTTCTTTCGCTTGAAGTTTATATATTTTCCTTTCTTGAAATCATCTATCTGATATGGGCCTGTATTTGGAACAATTTTCCAGTTGTACTCATTGACAAAATCCTTGTTCAGTGTCCCAAAAAAATGACGTGGTGTGGGAGCAATCCCAAGCATCAGATATAAATCCGGCTTGGCTTTGGTGCTCTTGACCGAAAGGGTGTGGTCATCATAAACTGTCACTGATTCAATCTCTTTAGTATAGTAGTCATTATACCAGGGTGCAATTATATGCTCGGAACGCATAAAATCAAGGGTATAGGCAAAATCCCATGCTGTGACAGAAACACCGTCAGACCATTTTGCCTCTTTATTAAGCCTGAAGTACATGGTCTTTTTATCTTTATCAAAGGCCCAGTGAGTGGCAATTTCAGGAATAATATTGTCTGTATCTGGATGAATATTGATAAGCGACAACTGATTATCAAGAATAGCACTCCTGAAACTTCCGTTGGAATCAGGGCCAACCGTGCGAAACGTCATTGGGAAACTCAAAATTGCAGAGTGAAGAGCTCCTCCCTTTACTGCATCCTCAGATGATATAACAGGATCAGTATCATTGGTGAGCCATTCAATCCCGTCTGGAAGGGGCATTGTGGCAGGAAGGGGTATCGTAGTGGCACGACTTTGCACCTCGCTGTTTTCAGATGACTCGATTTTTTCAGGTGATCCACTCTTTTTAGAATAATTTTCATCTTCACCACACCCTATTAAGCCAACTATAAATAAAACGATTATGATTATAAAAATAGAGTGTTTGTACATGATATGTCCGGATTTCATAACTTCTCCGCTTTATAAGTTATTTTTCAAAGCATCAATTGAAGGGTCCAGTATTTCATAGGCACTTTGAACCATATCAGCTCCATATCTTCTCTCAAGCCTGCGAATAATAAAATGGCCCCTTGCCATATCCTGAAAATGGTCAATAAACAGGGTATTGATCAAAGCCCCTCCTGCTGCTCCAATTATAGGCAATGCCTGGGAAACTGCTTTTTCAGAAACTTGAACACTGAACCTTTCTGATATCTGAATAACAAAGCGTAGCAGAGCAGGGCTTCCTTCAATCATGCCTCTTTCTGCAATATACTCTGCAGCATTTGCCAAAGAGGATGCCAATGCCGCACGTGACACAAAATAGGCAGATTCATAAACATCGTCAACGCTGTTTCTCACCCCCCCGCCAAAGGCGAAAACCTCCATACAGGCAAGCCTTGTTTCAATTGAGGAGATCAACTCTCCTTCGCTTCTTGCAATATCTGCAATGGAACGAAGCATTATGGTTGTAGATACTGGAAGTTCCAGAGCCAATGCGGCCAAACCAAAAAAACCGCTTATACCTCCTGCCGTACCCACTGCAAGTTTATGCCAGAGGTTTGAAGATTGTCTATACGGGTCTTCATTCAGAGTAAAGACTGCTGTAGTTACAGCCTTGGATAGTGCAGAGTGAGTAATCTGCCCTACCTTATGTTTCCAGTTCTGAGGCAACATTTCAAACCCCTTTTCAATGGGAGTGCCAAGAAAATCGGTAAACTTGGCTGCAAGTCCTGGATTTTCCAAAAGCCATTTTGCTCTTTCCAGATCTTTAAAATCATCAGCTTCAAAATTCATATTACCTCTCGTATTTAAAGGGGTGGAAAATCATTTTTTGCCCATAATTATTCTATTACAAAAATAAATCTGCGGATAAATGAGCTCCTGCAGAACTCACTTCTCATCTAATACAATCAAGGCGTGAACTCAAGTTTTCCTAAAAAGTCTCATCCTTATTTTTTTGTAAATGCATCTGCGGATTCAGCAATGGCTTTAGCCGCTTTATCACATATTACTGTAAGCTCTGACTCGGTTAAACCAAGTAAATCGGCTGATTGTATGTCAGACAGTTCTGGTACATCCTTGTTAAAAAAACCATAACCTATTGTATAGGAGAGCCTGTCTGCAAGGTTGACGATCAAAACCTCTTGTTCTGTCTTTTTATCAAATTTATCCCACTCATGCAAACTTGCTACATCCACAAAATCCTTACTAAAACCCCATTTATTTAACAGTGTTCCTCCAAAACTTGTGTGGACTTCAAACACTGCACCTGTCAAACCATCCAGATCAAGGTGGGATGTTTCATTAATATTGTCTCCAATATTTTTTATCAGCAACGTGGCTCCAACATCATGTATAAGACCCTTTACATATGCCTTTTCATATCCCACAGAAGAGACTTTTTTTCCTATTTCTCTTGCACAGTGGGCAGTGGCAAATGAGTGCATCCAGACTTTGTCCATTAAATTTTTAATAGAAATATTTTTTGTGTTATAAAGACCTTTGTTTGCAATTGAAGATACAATGCTATGAGTTGTATGAATACCCAACCTGTTGATAGCCATTTTTACATCCTTGGCCTTTTCAACACCCCCGTAGAAAGGAGAGTTGGCAGCAACTATCAGCTTTATTGACATAGCAGTATCATTTTCAATCAACTTTGCCATATCAGAAGCAGATGTGTTGGGTCTGTTTATGAGGTTCTGAAGTTCCTGGACGATATTAGGCAGGGCTGGCAACTCTACATTGCCATTTTTGAAACCTTCTATTGCATCAGAAACCATCTGACCCATAGATTTTTCTGCCTGGGGAGCATTGTCAATATCAAGTTGAAAACCTAATTTACTTATCTTTTCTATAATGACAGACCTGTTAAAAGGTTTAAGCACATAATCATCACATCCTCCCATATAGCATTCGATAACGGTCTCTTTGTTCGCATATGATGTGAACATAATTACCTTGATCTTATTCTGTTTTGAAATCTTTTTCCTGGACTCGAATGCCCTTACAGCTTTTAACAGCTCAATTCCGCTCATTCCTGGCATTGATATGTCTGATATCATAATTTGAAATGGTTCAGAGCTTATTGATGCGTTCTCAAATGCCTTAAGAGCCTCCTGGCCTGTGGCAAAAGCCTCTATTTGTCCAAGACTTTCCAGCATTTTAACCATAAGCTCGCGACTTATAGCCTGATCCTCAGCAATAAGAATTTTCACTTTGAGTATTCCCTTAAAAAAGCTCCATAGCCATTTCAGACCAAAGCTCCATATGGAATTTTGAATCTTTTTTTTGCAAAAGATCCTCAGTTCTAACCCACTGAAAATCCACAAGTTCCTCTCCAGGAGAAAATCTATCCGGCGATGCTGCCATTATTTTAAAAACAACTCCAAAATGCACCTTTCCAACATCGGTCAACTCCTCATTAACAGTGCCAATAAAAACTGGCAGCGAGTCTTTCATAGGTCTTGACAAAAGCTCTTCATTAAGCTCCCTGGTCATCCCTGCATAAAGTAGCTCTCTGAAATCCGGTTCTTGCTCCTTTATGTGAAAGTCTTTTAAAATAGCTAAATTGTTGAGACTTTCATTCTTCGTTGTGGCCAAAAGCGATACCTCGCTCCGGCCGTGCCGGTTATCTGGAAAATTATCTGAGGGGTTGATGTGACCGCCAATTCCCATTGACCAAAGATCATGAAGGCGGCTCTCGCTACCTTTTCTTTTGTAGATAGCTGTAAGATTTCCATTGTCTGCCTGAATCAAAATATAGGGAATAATCTGCTTGAATTGAGTGTCTGTCTCGGCTACAGAACGATCAAGCCAATGCAGCGGACAATTCTGATTTAAAAAATTGGCAAAAAAAACACTCTCATCAATCAATGTTACCGCCCTCTTGCCTACCCAATCCAATGGAAAAGCTCTCCTGCTTATACAGAGAACCTTCTCAGCTCTGTAATGTTGAATATTATCGGGGTTAGGAATAAGGCTCTGTTTTGATAACTTTGACGCATTATTACCTTGCACACTCTGTTTATCATTGTTCATGCTTTTATATTTTTTTCATAACCTGAGGATAATCTGTAAAAATGCCATCTACACCGGCATTAATATATCGGACCATATCATCTTTCTCATTAACTGTAAAAACATTAACTCGCTTACCCATTTTATGAAGTCTTTCTATCACCTCAATACTTAAAATGTCCGCGTCCACATTGTATGTATCGAAACAGTAGTCGCTCCATGTCATTTCGTATCCTGGATAATCTCCAACCAGTGCCTGGGTCTCAATCTCAGGAGAGAGAATCTGAATCTCTTTTAGCCAATTATGGTTGAAAGATGAGATAATTATAAGCTCGGGATTAATTTTCATAATCCTGACTAAATCAACCACACTCTTTGGAAGTGGATAAGCTTTCAACTTGCCTGTCTGCTCCTTAAGCTCCAGATTGACAGGCCACTGTTTTTGTTGTGTGTAGCTCAACGCCTCTTCAAGAGAAGGCACCCGCTCTCCCTTGAAGGATTCAAGCGATTTTTTTGGAATATTTCCGGCACAGATCTCTCCAAAGGGATCTTTTTGAATAAAAACGGTGCCAAGATCAAGCATCTGGATCTGCTCCAGATTAAAATCATTAACCTGAAAGGAGTTATGTTTGGGGAAGATGTCGCGGGCATTGGTTGTTCGTAAAAGATCGTCATCATGAAAAAGAATCAGCTTACCATCCTTTGTGACATGAACATCGGTTTCCCATAGATCTGCTCCGATACAACGGGCAATCTCTGCTGCTACAATAGTATTTTCAGGTGCAATGCTTCTGGCACCTCTGTGTGCAATAATTTTTGTCATTTTATTTTTTGTTAGCCGCACATAAACAGCTCTGCTGAAACTGTTTTTGAATTAAAAATTTTGAATGATAAAAAAAACCGGCAGACATAAATCAAGAACTTTTATGCTGCCGGTATTATTAGAATATAATTAAATATATCTTGTCAAAAGAACCCTCAGTCAAGGATTATTTAACGGGCATAAGCTGAACCCGCCTGTTAAGTGAACGACCAAATTCTGTGTCGTTGGATGCAGCAGGCATGCTTTCTCCATAACCTTCGCATTTCATTCTGTTTTCACTGATACCTTTGCCGACAAGATATGTCTTTACAGCCTTGGCTCTCTTCATGGAAAGAGCCTGATTGTAGGCATCACTTCCCATACTGTCAGTATGTCCCTGAAGATCAATTCTCAAGCCGGGATTTCTGTTAAGTATATCAACAACATTGTCAAGGTCAGGATAACCTGAGGCTTTGATCTCATATTTGTCAAAATCAAAGAGAAGATCTCCAAGTACCCAACAACCCATTGGGTTCACTTTGGCACCAATTGGAGTTCCGGGACATTTGTCAAGATAGTCATACACACCATCACCATCTGTATCCAATGGGCATCCATCAGCATCAACCTGTACACCTGGAGGTGTATCCGGGCATTTGTCTCTATCATCTGGAACGCCATCATTATCGCTGTCTTTTATTACAACAGGAGCCATTGCTCTCTCTACAAGGAAAGCATTCTTTACAAAATTTGCCATTTCTGCTGCTGACAAGGTCGAAGAAGCTTCTGTAACAAATCCGCATCCTCCAATATCAGAGAGGCTCTGCATAAGTGCCTGACCCTCTTTGTCATCACCTACAAGAACTGGATAGATACAGACAGTATCTCCAAATTTGTCCTTAATTGCCTGTGCAGTTACAGTTGTCTTTGGAGACATTTTCTTGCCATCGGAAACAATAACAACAGCAGTTGTACCTGATTTACCGTCAATATCTCCTACAGCAGCTTCAAGTGCCTTGTAAAGAGGGCTGTTTCCACCCGAACCACTAAGTTTAGCAAGACCTGCTGCAAACCCTTGATTTGTATAGGCGTCCATACCATAGAGCATCATAGTCGGATTTGCTGAGACACTCGGTTTATGACCAAAGGATCTCAAACCACCAACCTGACCCATTTCAGGCAGAGTCTGGTTCATGCGTCCTACAAATTCCTTGGCAATATCAAATTTCTGATTATCGTTATACATCTCTTCCATAGAGCTTGAACCATCCAAAATCACCAGGAAATTGTCATGTTTCAAAGCGTACTGAGAGGCATCAATCGGCTGCGATGCAAAATCAGAAAAGGGCTTTTTAGTACCCTGGGCTGCACAGCCAAACATAAAGACCATAGCAACTGCAACAAATAGACTTTTTGAAATAAAGTTTCTCATTTTTTTCTCCTTTAAAATTTGTTGTTCTCCTTTAGAGGTACAATCACACACCATGACCATCTCTTAAAGGCTACCATCAAAATCCCACCATCAAACTGAATTTTACTTAATATATATGAGTATTAAGAGTCAAGAAATAAAATCATCCTGACTTCTTGTGGTTGTTAATCCTCATCGAATTGAGGATATTAATGCCAATCATAAACCTATAGATCAAAACCTTAAATTCCAATAACCGGCACGGCCGGAGCGAAGTATTGGCTCCTGGCCACAACGAAGAATGAAAGTCTTATAATCACGGCTATTTCAAGAGACTTTCACATAAAACAAAAAAAACAAAAACATTACATAAAAACAGATGATCTGTTTTTATCCAGAAGTTTATGTATAATTGAATTCTCTTTTTTCAAAATTTTCGACCCCCTTGTAATTTTGCATAAGCTGATACCATACTTATCAGCAATTTTTCGCTGAGTCATTCCACTATGCAGATCCTTAAGAAGTTTCCAGCGAAGAGACAGATCTGCAAGCTCACCTGGAGTTAGTATTTCATCAAAAAAAGACTCAAGGTCATCCAGTTCTTTAATTGCAATAATTGTTTGTAATAAATCTTGATCAATGGCCATTTTCAATCTTTTTCCTGATCATCTTTATATCATTACACCCAATGCTTTTGACTTCTCGAATCGTTTCACATAAAAGACAATACCTTTTGGAGAAAACAGATAAAAGTAAAAGCTTCTTGAGACTTTCATATAAAGTCTTATCATTGATTTTGAAATGATATATAAATCCTATAACCTGGACAAGCAAGAATCAGAGGTTTCCATATGATTCTCTGGCCCCAAAAACATGAAAAGCAGAGACAGAATCTAATCAATAGAGGCGATAAGTATGAAATCACTATCAATATCAACCAGAACAATACAGTACAAACTATCAACTTTAATACTTCTATCAATCCTGTTTATCACAGGATGTTCCAACTTTGCAAACAGATCGCTATCTTCTGACTATTTTGCGGGTCTGAAATCTTCTGAAATATACGCAAAACAAGATGCAATAAATGATAAATGCATCAACTACCCAGTTTCATTAAGTAATAGTATTATGAAAAATACAAGAAAACACCTTGAACAATTGAAGAAGAGAAACCACCCTGATTTCATCAATGGCTTTATCAAAGGTTACAATGATGAATACCGAGAATATATGAGCCTCTACTGCGATAATCTCGATTCACCCAACGAACATATCCGACCATAAGAGCAAAATCAGGCCATGAAGTAAAACCCCATATTCTTGTCGTAGGGAGGGGGATTATAGAACTGTGCTTTAATATATTTTTCCTGCACAGAATCTATTCTAACTCTTCTTTTTACTAAAGAGCGTTTGCTGTCATCAAGGGTAAAGGTCACATCAAGAATATCTTCCGGCACAATTTTATGTTGCTGCCTCATTGTCTCAAAATCAATTGCCCTCATGGAAAGCCTTTTGACTGTGATATGTCCGTGATCATTTTTGTTAAAATGAGTGTAATCGCCTGGCAGCATCACATCTTTATAGTGAGTTTTATTATGCTCCGCAAGCTCCTCTGCTTCAAGACTCTCCTCCTCTTCATCAAGCAGAGGTTTAAGATTACTCTCCATTCTCTCAACATCCGCATCCTGAGATAATGAAGAGATTGGCAGCATATTTTTTTTATTTACAAAATCAAGTATCTCTTTTTTAGTCTCAGCATCAATAAGACGGATTCCTATTGTAACACAAAGAGAGATCATACCATCCAGGAAAACCTCTGATTTCAACCTGTTTAAAATTCTAAGTTTTGCCTGTTCTGCTTTATCCAGACTTGTCTGGGGCATAATAACAGTAAATTTATCTCCACTATAACGGAAAATATCATCTACTGCCCTAACCATGCTTCCAAGCATAGTCGCAAACTCCTTTAAAACCTTATCACCTGCTTCATGTCCATATTTCTCGTTAATCTGCTTGAAACCTTTAAGATCCATAATCAGAAGGGCTGATATGACTCCATAACGTTTGAGCATTTCAGCTCTGTTGTTAAGGGCTCTTTCAAAACTATTTCTGTTTTTCAGGCCGGTCAAAGAATCTGTTAATGCTATTTTTTTCAAAGCCTGATTGTAATAGGAGCGTTCAATTGCAATGGCAGCATACTCTGCAATTGTGGTCAGAAGAGTAAGCTCCAATTTATTAAAATTATGACCACTTATTTTATTGATAAGCTCTATAACGCCGAATGTCTTGTCATCGGTTTTTAGTGGTACCCCAATAATGGATTTTGTCTTGAAACCGGTAGATTCATCCATACGGATACTGAATCTTTTATCCTCTTCTACATTTTCAACAATAAGAGATTCACCAGTGTTCAAAATATGGCCGGCAATCCCCTCCCCCTTTGGTATCCTTACCCCCTGCAATTTCTCTCTGCTGCTTCCAACAACAACAGTAAAAATCATATCACCTGTTTTTGGATCTTTAAGCAGCAGAGACCAATTCATGGGTTGAAAAATATTTCCAACCTGATACATCAAAACTTCAAGGGTATCTTTAATGGTTTTTGCTTTGGCAAGGGGTTTGCCTATTTCAAGAAAAAAGGATGCATTGTTGATTCTCTCGAGTATCTCTTTATCCATCACCACTCTCCTTTTTTATATAAAAGTATCCGTAAGAATCTGTTTTATAAAGACTTTCACGTTTAGTTGTTGCCGAGTGCAAACCCCGCTCCGGCCGTGCCGGTTTATATCCAATGTTTTACACATTAGTCCAGATCTCCATTGATATGCTCAGGCTCGTCACTTCTATTGTCTTCACCCAGTTTGCTCATTCTATATCTAATGGAACGAAGGGTGATACCCAGCAACTCAGCAGCCTTGCTCTTGTTACCTCCTGCAAATTCCATGGCTTTTTTGACATAGGCATCCTCAATGGAGGAGAGAATTGCATCTAAATCGACCCCCTGTTCCACAGCATCAAGGTCAAACCGGCTATTTTTGTGCCCTTCAACCCATCTACGCCGCTTATGCATTGAAATGGTAAGGCTTTCCGGAAGGATAATATTAGTAGATGAGAGTGCAACACTTCGCTCAATTAAATTTTCCAGCTCTCTGACATTACCTGGAAAAGAGTATTTATTTAAAAACGCAATAGCGTATGAAGATATCTTTGCAATATCCTTTCCCATTGTTTTTGAGTATTTTTCAGTAAAGTGGTGGGCGAGAATTTCAATATCCCCTTTTCTGTCACGCAAAGGGGGTACTTTTATAGGGATAACATTCAATCTGAAAAAAAGATCTTCACGAAAATTTCCATTAACGACCTCCTCTTCCAAATTTTTGTTTGTGGCGGAGATAATTCTGACATCAACAGCAATTTCGTGTGTACTGCCAACTGGTTTTATAAGAGTCTCCTGAAGTGCTCTGAGCAGCTTGACCTGAAGCATAGGGGATAGTTCACCAATTTCATCCAGAAATATTGTACCTTGGTGAGCTGCTTCAAACAATCCCTTCTTGTCTGAAATGGCACCGGTAAACGCTCCTTTAACATGTCCGAAGAATTCACTTTCAATAAGATTTTCTGGAATACCGCCACAATTTACAACTACAAATGGCCTGCTCTTTCTGTCACTCATATCGTGGAGAGCCCTTGCTATAAGTTCTTTACCAGTACCGCTCTCTCCAGAAATCAGGACATTGGTTTTTGTACCTGCCACCTGGCTTATCAGGTTGTATATTTTTACCATTCCTGGGCTGTTACCCACGATTTTTCCAAAATTGAGTCTTGTCTGACTGTCTTTGTGAAGAAATTCAGTTTTAAATTTGGGATGTTTAAGGTCAAGAGCCTTTTTTATGGCCTGTTTCAGCTCTTTGTTGTCAAAAGGCTTGGGGACAAAATCATAGGCACCTTCATTCATGGCTTCAACCGCCACTTCGGTTGTGGCATAGGCTGAAATCATGATGACAATAGTTTCTGAATTCTTTCTTTTTGCCGCTCGCAAGATATCGAGACCAGTAAGATCGCCAAGACGTATATCGCACAGTAGAAGATCAAAGGATTTTGCTTCAATCATTCTTAAAGCCTGCTTACCGCTCTTTGCAAGAGATACATCGTAACCTGCCTGAGTTAGTAGAACCTCAAGAAACTCACGCATACTCAATTCGTCATCTACAACAAGAATTTTTGGCAGGCAGTCACCCATGTTCATTTTTCTCCATCACTTTCCGGAATATATTTAAACATGAAATAAACTTTCATGGCCTTTTTATGTGGCCACCCAGAATTATGAAAATAAGAATGCATTTTCATGGCAAACAGTCATGACCGTATTTTAGTCAACATCAAAATCAGATATCCTTCATATCGCCTCAAAAGTAGTTTACATTTTTTCTGAAAATATCGCCTAAAAATGGGGACAAGGTTTCAAAAAGTTTAAACCGGTAAATGGAGCATGACCAAAATCAGAATGTATTTTTATGGTTAAATTGATTTTTATCATCTATGATATTTCTTCAATCTCACTTCCACCATCCTGTCTCTGATATGCAATTTTCCCCTCAATCATGGTCATATAGACTTCACCTCTAAGGTTGAATCCGGCAAATGGGGTATTTTTGCTCTTGGAAAAAAATGTTCTTGGATTAACAGACCAGAATGCATCCATATCAATAACCGTAATATCTGCACGATTGCCAGGCTTCAAGTCATTATCAATTCCAAGGAGTGTCGCAGGATTTTTAGACATTTTTTCAATCAGTTGTTCAAGAGAAAGAGTCTCATCATGGACTAATTTTAAGGATAATCCAAGAGATGTTTCAAGACCAACAATACCAAAGGCAGCCCTGTCAAATTCAATATCTTTTTCTAATAGAGAGTGCGGAGCATGATCTGTTGCTATAACATCAATTGTTCCGTCAGCCAGCCCCTCTATTATTGCCTGCCGATCACGCTCACTCCTAAGTGGCGGATTCATCTTTGCATTAGTATCATAGCGTGCCACAGCCTCATCTGTAAGAGTAAAATAGTGTGGTGCCGTCTCAGCTGTAACTCTTATGCCCCTTTTTTTCCCATGCCGTATAGCATCCACAGACTCTTCACAACTTACATGTGCAATATGAAGCGTTGCTCCTGTAAGTTCTGCAAGAGCAATATCTCTCATGACAATGGTACTTTCAGCAACATTGGGTATCCCTTTGATACCAAGTTTTGTAGCAACTACTCCTTCATTCATGGAACCATCTCTTGCAAGATCGATATCTTCACAGTGAGATATCACAGGCAACCCCATACCTTTTGCGTACTCCATTGCTCTACGCATTACCCTTGCATTTTCAACAGGACGTCCATCATCGCTTATTGCCACCATGCCGGCTTTTTGCATATCTCCATATTCGCATAGAGCCTCCCCCTTGGATCCCCGTGTAATTGAGCCTACAGGATAGAGTTGGCTTCCCCCAAGCTCTTTGGCACGACTGACCATAAAAGCTGTAATGGAGCTATTATCATTGACCGGAGAGGAGTTGGGCATTGGGCAGACCGCCACAAATCCACCTTTGGCTGCTGCCTTTAAGCCTGTTTCAATGGTCTCTTTGTATTCATAACCAGGCTCACGAAGATGGACATGAAGATCAATAAGGCCTGGAACAACTACCATTCCAGTAAGATCAATCTCAGTTATATCCTCTTTTGTAAAAGCCTTTTTATTGTAGCCGCACGGCTTTGACTGATCAGTTCGCATGTCGTACGGCTCAGCAGTAGATGTATCGTGTTGCTTGTGATTTGATGAATCGCATGGCTTTTCAATTGGCGTACATGCTTGATCAGTTATGCCAAATGGCTGTTCAGCTATACCACATGGCTCTTCAGCTTTGCTTAGGATATCAAGAAGCATCTGGTCTGCTTCTGAAGGTTCAACCACGGCATCTATGACTCCATTAGAAATTATGATATCCTTAAAGCCATCTATCTTTCCAGGATCAATAACCCGAGCACCTTTCAATCTAATCAGCATTTTTAGTACCTCCTGACACAAGGTAAAAAACAGCCATTCTAAGTGCAACGCCATTGGTCACCTGTTCCAGTATTACAGAATGTTCTCCATCTGCCACATCTGTGCTAATTTCAACTCCACGGTTCATAGGACCAGGATGCATGACCAGCACATCACGTTTTGCACATCTGAGCCTTTTGCTGTTCAAGCCAAATAACATGGAATACTCACGCTCAGTAGGAAAAAGGATAGATTCTTGACGCTCTTTCTGGATACGCAGCATCATAATGACATCGGCATTCTCAATACAAGACTCAATATCTGGAGCCACTTTGCATCCAAGTGTCTCTATGCCTCTTGGAATCATGGTTGGCGGTGCAGCTACAGTTACAGTTGCCCCCATCTTTGTAAATCCAGCTATGTTTGATCTGGCAACACGACTGTGGGCAATATCTCCTATAATTGCAAGATTAAGCCCTTCGATCCTACCCTTTTTTTCCCGAACGCTCATCATATCCAAAAGAGCCTGTGTAGGATGGGCATGAAGACCGTCTCCTGCATTGACAACAGATGCCCTTACTCTTCTGGAGACAAGTTCCGCAGCACCTGATGAGGGATGGCGTATAACAATAATCTCAGGGTTCATGGCCTCAAGATTTTTTGCAGTATCTATAAGAGTTTCCCCCTTTACAATGCTGCTTGAACCAGAGGAGATTGAGATGGTATCAGCACTGAGACGCTTGGCTGCAATATCAAACGAGAGCTTGGTACGGGTACTTGGTTCCTGAAAAAAAAGAACAATAGTTTTCCCCCTCAGTGTAGGTACTTTTTTCACTGGCCTGCTGGAAATTTCCTTCATACCCTCAGCAGTATCAAGAATCATGGTGATATCTCGTACCGAAAGAGACTCAATATCTAAAAGATCTTTATGTTCAAAACGCATTTTGTAATCTTCCGTTCAAAAATTGATTACCTTGTAAAAAATAAATTTCGCAAAACCATTGCAATAAAAGGCATCCTTCATATCACCTCAAAAGTAGTTTACACTTTTTTTGAGGCGATTCCCGAAAATGGAGCGTTTGCTTAAAAAGGTGTAAACTGGAAAATGAAGGATGTCCAATAAAATTAAGCCTTTATTGTACTTAGAAATGTCAATGTCAGATTTTTTACGATACTTTCAAAATTGATACACAGCTATTTCAGCAGATCCCCTATTCTGCTCCATCTAACCCCAAACTCTTCGCTGTTCCATGACCAATAAATAAGAAATGCCTTGCCCTTAACAGCTTTTATATCTACAAATCCCCAGAATCTGCTGTCATGACTGTTATCACGGTTATCTCCCAACACAAAAAGAGAGTGCTCAGGAACCTTAGTCAGAGGCAGATTGTCTCTGGTTGTGAAATTTGCGGGAATGACAGAAGAGTCCTTGTAAACAGCATAGGACTCATTTTCCTGAATCTCCCCATTTATATACAATTTTTTATCTTTGATCTCGACTGTGTCTCCAGCCACTCCTACAACTCTTTTGATAAAATCCTTGTCAGGATCTTCGGGGTATTTGAACACCACAATATCTTTTCTGGCAGGGTCTTTGGCAGGAATAAGGGTGTATCCGTCTGTAAAAGGAACTTTCACTCCATAGATGAATTTGCTCACCAGAATGTGATCGCCTACTAAAAGAGTGTCCATCATTGATCCTGATGGGATTTTAAAGGCCTGTACAACAAATGTCCTGATAAAAAGAGCAAGAAGGACGGCAATGATAATTGCCTCAATGTTCTCCCTGATGACACTTTTTTTCTTATTCACATTCTTATTCTCCACCTGTCTGGCATTGTCTGGTACTTTGGCATCTCCCTTCTCACTCTTGATATCTTTTTTTTCAAAAAAAGATTTTTTACCGCCAGAACTATCCCCCTGGTCAGGGTATGTTGTCTCTTTCAATGTAATATTAACCTTTTAAATATGGTTTTATGTGTTGTTTTTATCTGCTGAACAATTAGTATTCTTGAACAACAAAATTGGAACATCAATTAAAAAAATGCTGAGGTTCTCCAAGCAAAAAGGTACCGTTCTGGATAGACTCTTTCAAAAGCTTTGCAATTTTTCTTGCTTTGACCATACTTGACAAAGGAACTGTCTGAACTTGCGTACCCTGTATCATAATGGTTCCGCTTTTAAGTTCTGCATAGCTTACCTGACCATAGCTTTTGGAGACTGCATTAGGATAGTCATGGCCATAGTCAACAACCTGAGTAAAAAGATCTTCATCAGATACAGCAGTATAGGTAACCATCTCTTCATTAAGAATAGGAATTGGGATGCCAATCCCCACAGAAAGAGAGCAGCCATAGCCTCTTATACTTTGACCGACAAGCCACTCCTGAGACATCTCCTTGAGATTTCCCATTACAAAAAGAGTTCCGGCCGGAGTGAGGGGCACACCGTTTAGGCCTCGCGACACATCTTTTTTATGCTGTGTCCCATGCCATGTTACATATCCTTGAGCACCTCCCAGAAAAATCCTCGTGCCAATGCCGATAGTTTTAAGGTAAGGGTCATTAAACAGGGGGCTGAGTGAACCCGAAGTTGAATAGTTGGCATTACCCATATGTGGCTTAAGGGTACCCATGTAAGTATATCTTATCTTGTCAGATCTGTTAATTGCACAGTTATAGTTCTGATATGCGTTTCTGGGGTTGCACATTGTTGCCTGTGGCAGCTCATCCAGAGTTACTATCCTCTCTATGCGTTTATTGGGATAGCAATCAGTTCCATAACTTTCTGCACGCAACTCTATTTTTTTGCCTGCAACCAGATCCTGTATTACATGCCCTCCGCCATAGTTGAACTCTCCTGGATAGATTCTATTCAAAGGATCATCATCACTTGTCTGGGTAGCACCGACAAAACAATCCACAGCAGCAAGGCCAGAATAGGCAGGCACGTTGTTAAACCATGTTCTGGTTGTTCTGACAAGCGGTTTGGATTGCCCGATATTTATAAATGCTCCGGAAGAGCACATAGGGGCAAAAGTCCCTGTTGTAACGACATCGACTTGCTGTGCAGCCTCAACAGGCCCCTGATCCTTGACAATATCAATGATCTCCTCGGCAGTCACAACTACAGCTTTACCTGCCTTGATCTTTTCATTAATCTGTGAGTATGTTTTGGTTACTTTGAATTTTGTCATATTATTTTCTTTTGAATTTTGTCATGTTATTTTGGCATCCTTCATATAACCCCAAAAGCAGTTGACACTTTTTGGGCTGGAATTCCCTAAAAAGGGGGATATGACTACAAGAAGTGTCAAGCGGCAGATGAAGGATGCCTCATTTTCTACTGATATCCTGCCTTACCTCTTTTATTTTTGACTCAATATTGTTTTTTATCCACAATGGGTCCCACCACTCTACCGGATTTACAAAAGTATTGGCAACAGACATGCCAAAATGCAGATGATCCCCTACTGCAAGTCCAGTTGTTCCTGTTTGCCCTATAATATCACCTTTTTTGACCATATCTCCTATTTTGACTGAGATATTGCTTAAATGGGCATATGAAGAGCAGACTCCAAAACCATGATCGATCAATACAGACTTGCCGAAAATACCAATATCGCCCACCCCTATAATCCTGCCAGAATTGGCCGCCGGTATGTCAGCGTGGGAAAGTGAGGCAAGATCGACACCCATGTGAAACTGCTGGTCGATCTGCTTTCCATTATACTTGTATGTTCTATGGTCGGCAAACTGTGCTCTTGGTGCGGCTCCCGGAAGACGCAAAAAAGTCCCTTCCCACATCATTTTATTTTCTGTCTGGGCTGCTGGTTTTAAAATCTGTTCTGTATTCAGAACTCTCAGTTTCTGATTGATATATATAAATTTGCTAAGAAGGGGATTTTCCGAAGAGTCAAACGTCGCCTCGATCTCTCCTAAATTGAATTGAGGCATTACGGTCTGTAAAAAAGAGTCCGATACATCAAGCATATCACTTCTAAACTTCTTCTCTTTTATGTAATGGTAAAAACATCTTTTTGCAATATTGCCTGCGACATCCTCAGCCCTTACATATATATCTGTTCCTGGCCCCTGAAGGTTGCTTAATGCAAAAAAGGCGGCAAACACATTTTTTTGTTCAAACATCCCCGAATACCCCTTGTAAAAATGCTCTCCGACCTGTATGCCGCTTTGGATTCCATCTTCAGGAATTCTGTAAAGAACAAGCCCTACCCCGCCTCTTGAGACATTATGAGTTTTGCTGAGTACCTCAATCTCCGGAGGTTTGGTATCTATAATTACTTTTTTGTCTATCGAAAAAATATTGCCGTTATTCCACGCCCACCATGAGCAGTCAGAAATACGAATTGTAATGGTGGCATCACCATCTCCCATGCCATATTTCCAGGATTCAACAGGTATCTTGAAGCTGTCACTATACACACCAGATCCAAGAAAAAATCCACTATAAGCTACAAACGGGTATGTTTTATCTAAAAGAATTTTCTCCTTGTTATTCTGGGAAATTGCAATAAACACCTTTCTGAGGCCAGTACCCTCTTCTTTGATATCAAGATTCATTTCATAGGATCTTGGAAGGTATGTTGAAGGGATATCTACAGTAACTGATGGGGTTTTGCCTTCAAACTGATTGGAAAGAAACCATGACAGCGGAAAAACAACTAATATAAAAAAAAGAGATAATAGTATTTTTTTCATAAATTATGGTGCAGGAAACCGCTATCCCTTTAGGGCAGCGGAGGAATACACCACTCCTTTTAGTTTGTTGTTAAAGTCAAGCCTAAATTATTGAGGAAATTAGCATCATTATATTTATGTGGAAGTCTCTATTAATATAGACTTCCAGAAAAAAATCAAAGATAAGGATCTAAAATATATCTTGAAAACTTTGGTAAAATAACAGCAATGGTTCAAGTTATCAAGCCATTTTCCATTATTGGCAGGTAAGAGACATACAACGATATAATAGACGCACTTGTATATTTATTACATGCACTTGTATATTTATTACGTAAGATTCTGCAGGAGGTCTAATAAAAAAGGTTTTTAGAACACGGATTAAGGAAGGGAGAAGAATGCAGAGACATGTCAGATCAAATCTCTGCATTCTCATCAGAATAGTCTCTGCATTTTTTTCAATGGTTCAGAATGGATGACTATAAGATGTGGCCTATTGAGCCATTACGCTTATTAAGCACTTACATAGATGCTACTTAAGTTTCTTTAGAAATGAGCTCAACTGGGCAATATGTTTTTGTTCTTCCTTGACTATGTCATCTATTTTGTCTTGACCATATTTGGCAGGAAGAAGGTTTTTAATTCCTAAATAAAACAGAATCGACTCCTTTTCAAGAGATATGGCAATCTCAAGAATCTCTTTCATGGGCTGATTTTCAGTAAGATTCTGTGCAACCTTTGGATCTCCTTCGCCTCCATGAGCATCAGCCATGGCAGACAAATAGAGTCCAAGCTCCTCATCAGGATCAAAAACCGTCTCTTTTTTTTCCATTTCAGAAAGATCTTTCTTCATCTTCTCAAAGGATGCCCTGTGGTTATCTTCCAT
>JADGBC010000040.1 GCA_015231705.1 Desulfamplus sp.
CTAAAAAATGTGCCGAAGAGATCAAGGCGAATCTGCAGGTGGGCAAGGCAAGGTTTATTTACCGCAAGGCCAAGACTGAAATTGACCGGGGTGGCGTTCATGCCCGGCAGGTTCAGGAAACAGCCAGCGTTTATGAATCAAGGTCTTTTGAACTGCCGGATTTGATCACCTATCTCCAGAACGAAACCAACCTGACCCGTCGAACGATTGTCAAGATCATTAATGACAGCGGCCGTTTGGAGTCATTCAAAAACAACCCGCAAAAATTTATCGAGCAGGTGTCGACAATTATCCAGCACCAGATGCGTCTCTTTGTTGTTGATGGCATCAAATATCACAAGATTGGCGACGATCAGTTTTATGCACAGGAGCTTTTCAGTGATAACGAGCTGTTTGGTTATCTACAAAAAAACATGGTCGAAAGCCAAAAATCGGTCTTTGACCATGTGGTGTACGATTCGGATATAGAACTGGAGTTTGCCATCGCTTTCGAACGAAGTGATGACATAAAGCTGTACGCAAAGCTTCCGGACTGGTTCAAGATCGATACCCCACTGGGAACCTATAACCCGGACTGGGCCGTGCTGATTGAGGTGGATGGCAAAGAGAAGCTTTACTTTGTTGTTGAGACCAAAAGCACCTTATTCACCGATGCGCTACGCCCAACTGAAAAAGCCAAAATCGCATGCGGCAAGGAACACTTCAAAGCACTGGGCAATGATGTTGAGTTCGCCGTCACAAATGCATTTGAGGATTTTTCAGGGAAGTATGCAAATTAGTATTTGCTATTCACAAACAATTGCCTAACCAGTCGTTACATCGGACGGGCAAAAAGCCGCCCGCCGCTGAACTCCACGTTAATTATTACTCTGAAATGAAATTACTTTTCGGCCTAATACAAATTATAATAACATTATGCTCAGTTTTTGGGGTCTTGGCAAATCTCCCTCAACATGCCTTGCTCAATGAAAATGAAATAGTTCACATAAAGACATTAAATAATTTCATTGAAACAACAATGGCGAATCAACAACATTTTCCAACTACCAGTGAACTATCTCAATGGATGGAACAAAAAAACACACAAGGTTTTAAATATGCTGGTTTTAGGGTGAAGTATAAGTGGAATAATAAATACTTGATTATTTTCAGTTCAGACGAAACTGTGGTAAAGTATAAATCTACTCAAAAGAATTTAAAAACCGCTCTAATTGACTATTCAGACAAAAGTAAATTTTATTCATTTTTGACCTTACTCTTAGTATCTCTGTTGAGTTATATGATTTATCTCACACCACAAATTAAGAAAAATTAGCTAAACAAATAAAGGATTAGTAACCGAGTCGAGGCAGGAGACTCGGTACTAATCCATGGTTCAACCGATCACTACAGCCGCCGCCAGAACATGAGCGGTTCTTTGCAAGCATCTTTCGGCGAAGACTGAGCTTAATGTTATAAAAATAAGGATTTTTTAGGCAAGGGGAATATGTAACTCGACGTTCAGGTTTTTAGTTATTGACTTTTAGAAAAGGACTCAACAAGAACAACATTTGTGTGAAAGAGAAGATGCCGGCTCCAATCTACCCATCAATCTTCCATTCATATGTTTTAGAGATGGCATCAAATTGTTTGGCTCTTGCCCCTATCCTTCATAAAGCTTCCAGTCTTCAAAAAACCTCTACAAGCCATCTCAAAAAGTATTCCTTGATAATATCAATTGTGCTTCAACTCAAATCAGTAGCAACTAAATAACAGTATTCTTCTTCTTCATATCTAAAAACGATCACAAAACGCGTTTTGTTGCTGTGTGCATCTACCTTCAGGCGGGCACTGCTTACTCTTCTTCGCCGCTTCGTACTCTAATAACACAATCTATCCTTGGGTTAATGGTAAGCCAGCACCAGGTCGATATTGTTCCAAGGTATTATTATTAAAATCTTCGATGTATTGTTTGATAAATGGCACTGGTTTCGTTAATATCACGATTAATGGGATCTATTGGGGTTGATTAATTTTTTCTTTTTTCAGCCATGATATCATCAGAGTCAAAATTGAGCTAACTTCAAAAACTTGATCATCGAGTGATATTTTCCCTTTTTCAAGTACGATTTGATTTACCCCATTTTCTAAAATCCACCCGATAAAGACTTTAAAGTTGATCTAAAGGAGCATTTTGTTGATGAAATTAGAACCATTTAAATTAGAACGCTATTTTGCTGAATATGAATTCAAGGTCAAATTTCTGCTCAGTTCATCGGATTGTGAAAGCCTTTCAATGGCTGAGCTTATCCTTATGGCAGGGCCGGACACTCTTGATCTGTGGCAAAATTTGAGATTAGGATATACAGAGTCACCTGGACACCCTGTTTTAAGAGAGCATGTTGCACAACTTTATGACCATACACTGCCCGATAATATTATAATTGCCGCTCCTGAAGAGGCTATTTTCATTGCCATGCAGACGATACTTTCTTCTGATGATCACATTATTACTGTATCTCCGGCATATCAGTCGCTTCATGAAGTTGCCAGATCAATCGGTTGCAGCATAACTCAGTGGAACCTTGAACCTGGTGCAAAAGGCTGGCATCTTGATCTAAATCTGCTGGAGAGAGCTATTACTGATCATACAAAGATGATTATTATCAATTTCCCCCATAACCCTACTGGCCATACACTCTCTCATTCTGATTTTAATGCAGTTGTTGAGCTGGCCGCAAAGCGTGGTATCTATATTTTTTCTGATGAGATGTACAGACTTCTGGAGATTGACCCTACAATCAGGTTACCATCAGTGTGTGATGTGTATGAAAAAGGGATTTCATTGTCAGGGCTATCCAAGTCCTTTGCTCTGCCTGGCCTGCGAATAGGATGGTTAGCTTTAAGAGAGAAAGAGTTGATCAACAGATGCCTTGAATTCAAAGACTACACAACGATCTGCAACAGTGCTCCAAGTGAGATTTTAGCCATTATTGCCCTGCAGAACAAAGATCAGATACTTCAACGTAATCTTGATATTATTCAAGGTAATATAGTACTTGCAAAACAATTTTTCAGCGACAACAGCAATCTTTTCTCCTGGTTTGGCCCAAAAGCAGGTTCGGTCTCATTTCCAGAATGGCTGGGAGAGATTCCCGTGGAGCAGTTTTGTAAGAAGGTTCTTGAACATAGAGGGGTAATGATTGTTCCCGGCAACCTGTTCGGTTTTTCAGGAAATCACTTCCGAATCGGATTGGGACGAAAAAATTTTGGTGAAGCAATTGCTATTTTAAATGGGTACATTAAAGATTCCGGTTTGCATGGTGCCTAACAGAGATAGGAATATAAATTCAAAAAGAAGGAGAATAGAGCAAAATGAGCCATAATTTTCTTGAACACCTTGAGAAGCAGACAAAACAGCTTCACACAGATGGACTTTATAAGGGTGAAAGAGTTGTCACCTCACAGCAACAGGCTGATATTACTGTTTCAGACGGGCAGGTTTTAAATCCAGACCGGCATGTCATCAACTTCTGTGCCAATAACTATCTTGGCCTTGCCAACAACAAAGAGCTTATACAGGCGGCAAAGGATGGACTTGATAAACATGGTTTTGGTATGGCATCTGTAAGATTTATCTGCGGGACTCAGGATGTCCACAAAGCTCTTGAAAAAAGTTTGAGCGAGTTTTTGAAAACTGAAGAGACTATTCTATACTCATCATGTTTTGATGCAAATGGTGGACTCTTTGAGACTCTTTTTCAGGAAGAGGATGCAATTATCAGTGATGCTCTAAATCATGCAAGCATAATTGATGGTGTGAGGCTTTCCAAGGCAAAACGTTTTCGTTATCGTAACAACGATATGGATGACCTTGAGACTCAGCTAAAGGCAGCCCAAGGCTGTAGATTCAAGGTCATTGCCACAGACGGTGTCTTTTCAATGGACGGCATTATTGCCAACCTAAAAGGGATATGTGACCTTGCAGACAAGTACGATGCCCTTGTAATGGTTGATGATTCGCACGCGGTAGGTTTTATAGGTGATAAGGGAGGCGGGACTCCTGAATACTGCGGAGTACAGGATCGCATTGATATCATAACCGGAACACTTGGCAAAGCTCTTGGTGGTGCTTCTGGTGGCTATACCAGCGGGAAAAGAGAGATTGTGGAGTGGCTTCGACAACGTTCTCGCCCATACCTGTTTTCTAACACCCTTGCCCCTTCAATTGCCGCAGCATCGATCAAAGTTATTGAGATGCTTAAGCGTAGTGACAACCTCAGGCTCAAACTCAAAGATAACAGCCATTACTTCAGAACTCAGATGACGAAACTCGGATTCACTCTGGTTCAAGGCGACCACCCTATCATACCGGTTATGCTTGGAGATGCACTACTTGCCGGTAAGATGGCAGAACTGATGCTTGATGAGGGGATATATGTTGTAGGATTCTCATTTCCTGTCGTGCCAAAAGGTCAAGCCAGGATCCGTACACAGATCTCTGCTACCCATGAAAAGGGGCATATTGATAAAGCCACTGCCGCTTTCGAAAAAGTAGGAAAAGAGCTGGGTGTGATATAAAAACTAAGAATAACACAAGAAGAAAATGGCATATTGTATCATTGCAAAGCACCTCAAAAATAATACCAGATCGTCTCATAATCATATATATCCTCACCGGCAGAGTCTAAACGGATCAGATAGTCAAGAATTGGAACATCCTGCCCGATATGCGTGGAGATATTTCTGGTAATATTTTTTTCCCAGGGGTGAAATTCATATACTCTTGTGCCATCAGGAAGAATAGAGATCAGGTCTCGATGCTGACGGGCACGAAGGTAGTTTTTCCCCATCCCTGGTACGTTATAAACAGCCTCATCTGTACGTGAAATACCCGGCAGAAGCCTTGCCTCCTCTTTTTGTTCTTGAAGCAGACGGGCTATTGGGACACGATACTCAACAGTCTCCTCTTTTCCCTTTGTGTTAAAAGAGTAGTAGGGCTCAACGCCAATACGGCTCAAATTTTTTCTCAAACAGGAGGCTTCAAAACGTCGTGATACAAAAAAAGTATAAACAAGCTGATTAAAGACAGAGATGGACCTTGATCTGAGCCTTTCAACCGCCTTGGATGTATCGGGAGTCAGTTCATATGGATGTTGAATGTGAGTTACTACCGCAATTTGTCGTTTACCTGATTCTCTGTATTTTTCCAGAATATTGACAAAATTCTCTGTAATTCTCATCGGTGCGGTGACAAGTGTCCTGGTTCCAATCCTTATTCTCTCAACAGAAGGAATTTTTGCAACACCCGCAAGAATACGCTCAAAATTCTCGTCATTCATTCCCAGAGGATCACCTCCTGTAATCAAAACCTCATGTATGGAAGGGTGCTTGCCAATCCATTCAAGAGCATCAGCTATCTGTTTTTTGGAAGCCATTGCCCCTGGTGTCATGGCATCTTCTATCTCCCAGTTTCTCTGGCAATAGACGCATATCTGAGGACATGTATTAAAAGGCTTAAAAATGCAGATAGCTGGATAACGTCGTGTGATCAAGTCTATTGGAGATGTGTCTGCTTCTCGCATGAAATCCAGGCATGAAAGATCTTTCTTGTCATATTCAGATACCTGTTCCGTATAACTAAGAGGTGGCAGTACCTGTGCCCTGATAGCTCTGTCTCTTCCCAAATCAGGATCTTCATCCATAAGAGAGAGATAATATGGTGTGATTCCAAATGGTATTTTGGTTTTTCGTGCCATTTCAAGGGATCTTGCCTCATCTGGAGTAAGATTTACAAGTTGTTTTATTTTATCCGCGTTACGCATAACATTGTTATATTGCCATTTCCAGTTGTACCAGTCGCTTAAAGAGGCGTTCAATATTTTAAGAATATGGTCACGACGCTTATCTCTGCGATCAACAGAGTTGGGGTCAAGTCCGTCAGCATATCTGCACATATATTTTGAAACCTCTTCAGATAAAGCGTCAAGCTGGAGGCTTCGTTCTAAGGCAGCTTCTCTTCCTTCCATCTGGCTTGTTGCAAGGTGATAATCTGCAAATTTTCTCCTTGCTCCTCTTCCGTGAAGCCCTAAAAAAAGATATAGAATTTCCGCATAAAATGCGGGTGTGAGATCCGGCCTTGGCACATTGGAGGCTATATCCAGTATTGCCTGAGCCACAGAAAATTGAGATTTCTCTTCCGAACGACTGGTAAATAGCTGGTTTATTACCTGAGCACAGTCCCTAATACGGATGATAATCCCTTCATTGATTGAATTAAAGTCATCAGCAGTTTCATACTGCATTTTATGGACGTATTCTGCAGCTCTCTTACGGAATTCATCAAGAGTGTTGTATTGACGAGCAATTTCAAAGATTTCAGGGATGTTTGATAAAAGATATTGAGGAGAATATTTGTCTATATTGATCATAATAACATTGCCTTTTTATACTAATTGATTTCTTACATGTTTACCCACTCAACTATCAGCTTAATAGTTTTCATGACATTGCCTGCCGTATTAGGTCTGTAAAATCAGTCCAGGCAGGATGCCTGTATCAGGAAGATGATGAGCGTGTATTTTAAAGTTTCAGGGGGCTATTACCACCTGTTCCCAATTGTAATAATATAGACTCATTATTACAATATAGATTGTTTTTTTTAGTAATATAGGCATTGTGATAGCTTGAGTCAAGCCTAAAAGGTTTTACTCTGGTTGGATGTAGTGATGTCTGGTGTGGAGAAAAAATAACAATGTATTGAACTTATAAATATCTTCATACTTTTCTATTTTATACCCGAATCATGAAAATTAAAATAGATACTCACGGTCAAGAAACTCTTGCTTTAAGTACACTATTTTAGCCCCTCTCTATTGGCTGAAAGAGAGGGGGAGGAAAGGAGACAAGGAGAGTATGCTTAAGGTGTCAGGTCGTAATATCTAAACCAGCCCCTGATCCAGCATAGCGTTGGCAACCTTTACAAATCCTGCGATATTGGCACCATTTACATAATTGCCGGGTGTACCGTACTCTTGTGCTGCCTCCACACATGATTTATGTATACTCTTCATGATCTGTTTGAGTTTGGTGTCAACCTCCTCTCTTGACCATTTAAGCCTCATGCTGTTCTGGGTCATTTCAAGTCCTGAGACTGATACGCCACCTGCATTGGCAGCCTTTCCAGGTCCGTAAAGTATCTTTTTGTCTATAAACAGATCAACTCCATCTGGTGTGGTTGGCATGTTTGCACCTTCAGAAACCAGATATACTCCATTTTTAAGAAGATTTATGGCATCCTTGCCATTGATCTCATTTTGTGTTGCAGATGGAAAAGCACAGTCAGCCTTGTGATCCCAAAGAGGATTGTGATCCATGGCACCATCAAGAGGAGTATAGACAGCTTTGGGGTATTTATCTGCATATTCACTGATTCTTCCACGTTTCACATTTTTGAGCATCATCACATATTTAAGTTTTTCAGGCGTTATGCCAGATTCGTCATATATATATCCTGAAGAGTCAGACAAGGTTACCACCTTGCCGCCAAGTTCAAGAATTTTTTGGGCAGTGTATTGAGCGACATTACCGGAACCAGATACCAGACAGGTCTTGCCTTCAAGCGTTTTGTTCTGTGTGGCCAACATCTCTGAGGCAAAATAGACAGAGCCATAACCTGTTGCTTCAGGCCGTATCAGGCTACCGCCCCAGTTAAGACTTTTGCCTGTCAGAACGCCTGTAAATTCAGTTCTGACTTTTTTATAAATACCAAACATATATCCAATCTCACGACCTCCAACGCCAATATCTCCGGCCGGTACGTCAGTATCAGCACCAATATATTTTTGAAGCTCCAGCATGAAACTCTGGCAGAATCTCATCACCTCAGCATCAGATTTGCCTTTTGGATCAAAATCAGAACCACCTTTGCCGCCACCCATAGGAAGTGTGGTCAGTGCGTTTTTAAAAACCTGCTCAAATGCAAGAAATTTAAGTATAGAAAGATTTACAGATGGATGGAATCTCAAGCCCCCCTTGTATGGGCCGATTGCACTGTTCATCTGGATTCTGAACCCTCTGTTGACATGAACATCTCCTCTGTCATCCATCCATGGCACCCTGAATATAATGACTCTCTCCGGCTCCACAATTCGCTCTAAAATCCTTGATTTTCCATATTCAGGATTTCTCTCCATAACTACTTTGACAGATTCAAAGACCTCATGCACTGCCTGCAAAAACTCTTTTTCACCAGGATCTCTGCTTACAACCTTCTCATAAACATCTTTTGTATTATATACTCCGTGCATTGTCATTATGCCTCCTGTTTCTTGATTTATGTGAAAGTTTCTTTAAATAGCTGTATTTATGTGACTTTAATTCTTCGTTGTGGCCAAGAGCCAATATCCAGCTCCGGCCGTGCCGATTATTTCCGATCAGTGATTGTTATCATTACCGTTTACTCATAATTATTATGCTTTAAAATCACGGCACTTGATGCCTTGCCGTTAATCTTTAAAATTACGGGTTCTAAAAGCCTGACATACCGCAGGAAATGAGTCTCTATCTCTGCCGGCAGTCCATTGAGCCATGACCAGTCAATAAAATTTTTATCCTTCATCGGCACCCCCAGATAGTTGATACCCAAAGAGGTGATATTGTGAAAAAAATGGCTTCCCTGAGACGGGTCAGCATTTAGTTTTTCCGATACAGTCTCAATTATGGTGCCAACATTGGTAATATTTGCCCATTTTACAGGAATGCCAAGCCACCGGTCAGTGGTACCCCATCTTCCTGGTCCTATCAAAAGATATTTACTATCTCGGGTATCTCTCCTTCTGAGCTTTTCTGTCTCTTCTGTGCTTGCTTTATGCTTTTTTTCCCATATATCAAACATGCTGTTAAGTCTGTTTATCTCTTCGGCAATTTGAACTGTTTTTGAAGTGTCAAAAGATTCTGGTTTAACGTAAATAATATTGTAGATTTTTGTAATCTGGCTGCTACCCATGGATTTGTCAGAATAACAGAATGCATTGTCAATATCTTTCTTGCTTATCTCTACCTCAATGTTATGCCTTGCAACCATCATTGGCCTTATTTGAAGCAGGCAGAATTCAGGTTTTCTGGTATCGTAGAGATTAACGGCAAACTCAACTTCAACAGGGCACCCCATCCCTTTTTTACCAATCTCCAGAAGCTCGGACAGGATCTCTCCAAGCGGAAATGTCCTTAATTTGAGAATTGATGCAAAGGTGAGCACAGGATAGCCATCAGAAGAGAAAAAATCCCTGATCCTGTTATCTTCTGGAATATAGCTGCCAAGAAGTTTTTTTACAGGCAGATGGTCAATTGCATCGTCAACATCCAGTTTGGAAAGTTCAAAGTCTATTTTTTCAACACAGTTTGTCTTTTTTTCATAATCATTTTGAGATTTGTCATCATCTTTATCATAATCTTCATCGTTAGCTTTCAGTTCTGCCCTGCCAATCTGCTCACAATCAGCCTGTGAATTGTCGCAGCTTTCAGGCTTGATATCAGGCTTACAATCAATATCAGATTCATATTCAGTTGTTTCTATATAGTTTTTCTGGTCTGTCTTGAGTCTAAGTGCGTAAAAATATCGCTGGGCGTTTTTTAAAATATTTTCAACTGATGAGAATTGAGGCAAAAATTCAGGATATTTTGGCGAAAATCTCAATGCCACCCCTCCATCAACGACAATTTTGCCAAGACCAAGGGCAATATGTGCCACACCCTCCTCAGGTTTCATATATGAGACCGGATAGAAATTCCACGATTGAGCAACTCCTGAAATCGCCGGATAAAAATAGCTGCCGTTTTCCGTACCTGACAACTGCTGTATTATTACCGCCATCTTGTCCTCTTCAAGCCGGTAAACCGAATTTTTAGCAAGAAGTCTTGGAGCCTCCTGATAGACCGATGCATAGACCAATTTAATGGCCTGAACAAGCTGTTTTAGCCTTATATCGACATCAGGATGATTATTGGGAAGCATGTATGTGTTGTATGCCCCTGCACTTGGCCGGTAGTGAGCATCTTCTAAAATGGCAGAGGAGCGGACAGCCAGAGGATATGTCACCGTTTTAAGGTATGCTTTGAGATCATGATACAACCAGTCTGGAAAGTCAGATGTCTTAAAATGATCTATAATCTCTTTATCGCTCTTGGTTGTTTTTAAAAAGTCTCTGGTATTGTTCTGTTTTGCAAAATCATCAAACCCCTCTGTGGTAATTACAACCGTTTTTGGAAGAGTTATATCAATATCAGGAAATTTATCCTGAAATTCTGACTGCTCTCTAAAAAGATTTGATATAAAGGCAAGCCCACGAGCCTTGCCCCCAAGAGAGCCTCTGCCAATCTTTACAAAATCACTCTCAGGGTCAAACTCCTCCTTGATAAAGTCAGAGACCAGACCTTTCTGACGAATTCTGAGCTTGTTGCGGATCTGGGTTCTTATGTACTCTTTAATGTGACGGGTGCTTGCAAAATCACTGAGTTTAAGAGGGCGTATTTTGCTTGCAAGCTGCATCTCAAAGCGGGCCATGAACCATCTGGAAAAGTCATTTCTCATTGCATGATAGGCAATTGACTCACCTGGAACAGAGTGAAGAATAGTGATCATGCTCCTTAAATTTGATGCTCTTGCCACAACCGTGCCATCCTTGAGCCTGAACATGAAATCTCCAAACCCTAAGTAGTGAACAAAAAAATAGCGTATGTCCGCATGCAGGGAGGCAGATCGTTTTTCCAGAAAAAAAGCCGGAATTTTCTCAGCTTTCTCTTTATTCTCAATTTCAGAAGAGAGCATAAGAAGCGGAATATCGGGAATATCCCGGCGTATTTGAGTCAGCAGGGTTATCCCTGCCTCAGGGTCCTCCTTTCCTTCTTTTGGATATCTGACATCAGAGATAACACAAAGAAGATACTGTGAATATTTTTGATATAGCCTTAAAGCATCCTCATAATTTTCCGCTACCAGAATCTTGGGACGGGCTCTCATTCTTAAGATTCTTCCTGTCTCATTTAAAGAGTCATCCATTACAGCCTGAGTCTGCATTACAATCTCTTTATAGATATATGGAAGAATCGAGGAGAGATATAATGGCGAGTCTTCAACAACAATAATAACTCTCACATCAGCAAGCTGAGTATCGTGATCCACATTCATGAAATCTTCACGGTTTTTTACAAGTGCCATCAGAAGGTCTGTGTTGCCGCTCCAGATAAATATACGATCAATGATTCCTTTGCCGTATTCACCTTTCTCTTCGATCGTTTTTATGCGAAAGTCTCTTGAATTGGCCGTAATTGTAGGACTTTCATTTTTCGTTGTGCCCATCAGGGCATGGCTGTTATCTGCAATTGAATCTGTATTCTCTTCGGAGACCGAACTCTTTTGAGTCAACTGCTTCTTGTTTTCCAAAAAGCGTTTACTTTTCTCCTTTAACCATCGTTCATTTTCCACAAGGGTTCTGACATCATAGGCAAAGTAATAGATTGGAAGTTCCTCGAATCTATCTTTTATTGCAGCACAAAGTTCATAGGCATCCATATCGCTTATATGGGGCATTACAATGACAATATCGTAATTTTTATTCTCAAGCTCCGACATCGCCTCTTGTCCGTTGGATACCCATGTAAGGCGAGGAGGTCTTGTGAGGTTAAGCCCCCTGTACTCATGAATAATACGCTCAGAAAGGCGTCCATCCTCCTGCATTATAAAGGCGTCATAGGGGCTTGACACAAGAAGGATCTCTGCAACGCGCCGGGTCATCAACTCATGAAACGATGTAAAGTAGAGACGATCTCTCTCCGGGTTGCCTTTATTTTCAACATCTTTGATCTTGATATTATTACTCTCTATGTTGCTGTTATCGACGTTACCGGGCATCAAGTCACCTATTTTCACTCATGATATTCCTCCTTGGGTCGCAATGTCCTGACAGAACAATTCCAAACAACCTGCCTGATCGCTCATACTTCAGCATTCATTCTTCAACTTTATCCTGTTGTGCTCGCATTGATAACGGTTATTCCTACAATATCGTTACCATCTTTTCTGATTAGTATGTCTTCGCTTATTTCTATGGTCTCGGATGCTCGTTGCGGCTTGCGAAAGCTCATATAAAGAACATCTGCTTCCATATCGTAATCAATCCATGCTTGACGAGCAGAAAGTTTTACCATGTCGTTAGCCATTATTAGACAGTTTTTTATGAAATCTTCCGAATTTTTGGTTAATTTGGTCGCCATATAATTTCTCCCTTTGGTTTTGTGGAAAGGAAATATGCTGTGATTATAAATCCGTCACTTTTTGATATTTCCTTGTAAACTGCTACCAGCCATTTCTTTTTGCCGAAATTTTTAGCGGCTTTCAGGCTTCTGTTGTTACCTCTAACTATAAAATCCGGCTTTTCAACGGTTTCCAATATTTCATGAAACTGACCTGCTACATCATCATGGTTCTCTGTAATATGATACCATCTTTCATAAGTGAGTCTGATTGGAACTTTATTTATAGAATATGCTATTTCCATTTTATCCTCTAAAGCACAATCTCCTCAAGCACTCTATCTTTGATATGCTTGATGACCGGTTTGACAAACTCATTTATAGCCAACCCCATTTTTACATTGCCGTCCAAAGTTCTTACAGAGAGGGTAGCAGATTCACGTTCTTTTTCACCGATGGTAATTATAAGAGGTGTATAATTTACCTGGGCATCCCTTACTTTCTTTTTCAGGCTCTCAGTACGAGTATCTACCTCACAACGAATTCCATGCTCTGTCAGTTGTCGGCTTACATCATGGGCATGCGGGGCAAGATCATCATTAATTGGAAGAATTACTGCCTGAACTGGTGCAAGCCACAGGGGAAACTTTCCCGCAAAATGTTCGACCAATATTCCAAAGAATCTCTCAATAGAGCCATATATAACTCTATGAATCATGATTGGTCTATGTTTTTCATTATCAGATCCTTTATAAGACAGGTCAAACCGTTCAGGCAGAGCCATGTCAAGCTGAACAGTTCCGCACTGCCACGTTCTGCCAAGGGCATCCTTTATATGAATATCAATTTTTGGTCCGTAAAATGCTCCGTCTCCCTCGTTGATTACATAATCTTGGCCATATTTGTTCAAAGCATTTTTCAATCCATTGGTGGCCTCTTCCCACTGGGCATCAGAGCCTATTGATTTTTTTGGTCGGGTGGATAACTCTAAATGAAATCCAAGCCCAAACCTGCTGTAAATCCGGTTCACAAGATTCAATACACCAAGGATCTCATCTCCAATCTGGTCTGGTGTCATAAAAATATGTGCATCATCCTGATGAAATGCCCTTACCCGAAAAAGACCGGAAAGTGCACCTGACATCTCATGGCGATGAACAAGACCTATCTCTCCTGCTCTCAAGGGGAGATCTCTATAAGAGTATGATCCGGTTTTGTAAAGAATCATGCCGCCAGGACAGTTCATTGGCTTGATTGCGTACTCCTCATCATCCACAACTGAGGTGTACATGTTCTCTCTGTAATTTTCCCAATGTCCGCTTTGCTCCCACAGATGGCGGCTCAACATGACTGGGGTTTTTGTCTCAACATACCCTGCACGCTTGTGCTCTTCACGCCAGTATTCAAGAAGAACATTCCACATCTCCATCCCTTTTGCATGAAAAAAGGGCATGCCGGCCGCCTCCTGATGAAAACTGTATAGATCAAGTTTTGTACCAAGTTTTCTGTGATCCCTTTTTTTTGCCTCTTCAATAAGGTGAAGATAGGCATTGAGATCTTTTTTATCAAAAAAGGCTGTCCCGTATAGCCTTTGAAGCTGTGCTTTAGATTGGTCAGCTCTCCAGTAGGCACCGGATGTCTTCATCAGCTTGATCCCTTTTATCATTCCGGTATGAGGAATATGGGGACCACGGCAAAGATCGGTAAATCCACCCTGCTGATAAAGAGATATCTCCTGATCGGAGAGCTCCTGAATCAGCTCTGTCTTGTATGGATTATCCTTAAATATCTCAAGAGCATCTTCTTTTGTAACTACTTTACGTTCAAAAGTCTTCTTTGCCTTGATGATATTATTAATCTCAGCTTCTATTGTGGGAAAATCCTCTTCTGACACAGGCTTCATGTCAATATCGTAATAAAAACCGTCATCAACCACCGGACCAATGGTCAAAGCAGCATCAGGGTATATATTCTGGACTGCCTCTGCCATAACATGAGCTGCACTGTGACGAAGAATTTCAAGTGCATCCTTATCCTTTATGGTGATAAATTTAATTGAAGAATCTTTTTTGATTACACTGTTCAAATCAAGCATTTTATCCTCAATTTTCATGGCGACGCAGTTTCTGGCAAACCCTTCAGAAATTGAAATTGCTACATCCATTCCACTGGGGTATGATTCAAAAGACTTTATACTATTATCCGGAAGTGTTATATTAATCATTAATCCATTATCCATTATCTATTTGTTCATTACTGACAAGTTTAACTATTATCCATTATTAACAAGTTTAAAAGTTTATAAAAACTAAAACTTTAAGGCAACAGCCTGAAACGGTCAAGAAAAAAAATGATTGAATATACCCTGATCAGCTCAAATGAGGAATTGAAGAAGCAATGCAAAAAGCTTGAAACACACCAAAACATTGCCATGGATCTTGAGGCAGACTCCATGCACCATTTTAAAGAGAGAGTCTGTCTGGTTCAAGTGGCTGATCCCGACAGGCATTATCTTGTTGACCCTTTAACTATCACTGACTTTTCTCCGCTAAAGCCAATTTGTGAGAATCCAGCCATAACCAAAGTATTTCATGGAGCGGATTTCGATATCCGCAGCCTTGACAGAGATTTTGATATAAAAATCAATAACCTTTTTGACACTGAAATAGCATGCAGACTTCTTGGCATCCAGAAGAGAAGCCTTGCAGCACTTCTGAAAAAGCACTTCAATCTATCTATTGATAAGAGATTTCAGAGAACTGACTGGTCACAACGACCTCTTTCTGAGGAGATGATCGCTTACAGTATCAATGATGTTGCGTATCTTCTTGAACTTGCAGAAATTCTTAAAAAGAAACTTATGGACAATGGCAGACTCGCTTGGGCAATGGAAGAATTTGAACTCCAAACCCAAGTTCGTTATGATAAAAATGAAGAAGATCCCCTTTTCATTAAATTCAAGGGTGCCGGAAAGATGAGCAGAGAAAACCTTGCCATTCTTGAGGCTTTACTTCAAATGAGAGCCATGATTGCAGAACAAAAAAACCTACCTTTATTTAAAATTATAAGTGCTGAATCCATAACAAAGATGACTATAAGAAAACCTAGAAATATCAATGAACTAAAGCAATCCAACGCCTTAAGTCCCAGGCAGATTGCAATGTATGGGGAGAGATGCATTAAAGCAATTGCCCAGGGACTTTCACTCTCTAAAGACAAGATGCCTTCATACCCGAGAAAGAAAGCTCCTGAAGCTCAACCCGCAATGCCGGAGCGAATCAACGCATTAAAAAATTTAAGAGAATCTATGAGTCAGAAAACAGGTATTGAACCAGGATTTCTAATGAGCAATGCAACCATAACTGCTATTGCAGCTGCCCACCCTTCATGCCAAGAGGATCTTTTGCGTACAAATGGAACACGACAGTGGCAAGTTGAACTTCTGGGCAAAGATGTTATAGAGATACTACGTATGTTTGCATGAAATTGATTTTGGTGTGCCCAAATCATGACAAACAAGAATGCATTTTAACAGTAAATCAGAATCCATTTTCACGAAAAAAACAAGAAAACACACCATATTAACCGGAGATATAAGAGTGAAAATCTTATTTGAAAAAATGGAAGGTCTTGGTAATGATTTTATTATGCTGGACGACAGAAAGGGTGAAATTGCAGCCATTTTAGGAGGCTATCCACAAGTTGCCACAGCTTTGTGTTCCCGACACTTTGGTATTGGCGGGGACGGCATTATCCTTTTGCTTGGCTCTGACAATGAGGATGCTGGATTCAGAATTTTCAACTGTGACGGCTCAGAAGCACAGATGTGCGGCAATGGGATGAGGTGCTTTGCAAAGTATCTGTTTGAAAACAAAATTATAACAAAAAAAAGGATTACTGTTGAAACCCGTGCCGGCAGGGTAATTCCCGAGATTATCACAGATGCTTCAGGCAAGGTACAATCTGTATGTGTGGATATGGGAGAGCCTGTGCTTGATCCGGCAAAGATTCCTTTTGTTATTCCGGCTGAACAGCTAGCAGCCCCTGATCTGGTTACTGAACCCATCCACATTGCTGAATCAACCCAGATTAAGACATTCACACAGGTTAGTGCTGTAGAAAATGCAAGTGATCTAAAAAAGCGGGCAGTTGATATCCCGCTCAATGTGAATGGAAAGACCTTCAATATTACGGTTGTCTCAATGGGCAATCCGCATGCCGTCATATTTGTCGATGATATCAGTTCAGCTCCAGTTAAAACCTGTGGCAAAGAGATAGAGAACCATCCTGCATTTCCGGAAAAGACCAATGTGGAGTTCATACAGATAATTGACAGAAAACAGATGCACATGAGGGTGTGGGAACGTGGAGCGGGCGAAACACTTGCCTGTGGTACAGGAGCAAGTGCGGCCTTAGTTGCCGCCTGTCTTAACGGCAAATCAGAGCGAGAGGCAACGATCCATCTTAGTGGCGGAGACTTGAAGATAGAATGGCGGGAGTCAGACAACCATATATACAAAACAGGACCTGCCAAATCTGTATTCAGAGGCAGTATTGATCTTTGACTCCCCGAATTTTATTCACCTTGGAAGCGAAAGATTTACAATCGGAGCTTCAACCGACTTTTCAGGATATTTTGCTGTAACCTTACTGTAAAAGGATCTGATCTGAACCATATCAGCTTCAATATCACCGGAAGGAACTATGCATGGACCAAGTCCTCCTGCCTTGCGTCGATAATCTATATAACCCATAACAATAGGAATATTGGCACCTCTTGCAATATGATAGAATCCGCTCTTCCAGTACATTACCTTTTTTCTTGTACCAGATGGCGGGATTACAATGGCCAGCTCTTCATGCTCATCAAAGGCCTGAATCATTACAGCAACAGTATTGTTTGCTTTGCTGCGATCAATAGGAATAACCCCGAGCCACTTGAGAACAGGACCAAATGGGGGGCGGAGCAACTCTTGTTTAGCCATCATATGTATTTTAATTTTCAGAATAAAGGCAACAAGCAGAGTATAAACAAAATCCCAGTTAGAGGTGTGAGGGGCAGCAATCAGGACATATTTCTTAAAATCAGGTTTTGTACCTTCCGCCTTCCATCCTGTAGCATAAAAAAACAAACGAGACGACCATTGCATGACTGTTTTCAGAATTGGCGTATCAAAAATAGTGTAGTTCATCAGGAATATGCTCCTTTACAAATGCCCTTTTTGAAATTTTAAAGTTTACCGTGAAAATGGGTCACATTGTTATATTAGGGCATGATTGATACACAATCATGCCGGTTTACCGTAAAAATGCATTCATTCCGATTTTAGTAATTCGGGGTGAGCAGACAACGGATATCAATGTTTACCATAATAAATGGGCATTCATAACACAACAGCCCAAAGCAATGAAAGACTGATTGCTGTTTTTGCAAAAATATTACAAAGGACTTCACGTATGCGGAACAATGGAAGGTAAAAAATACAAGTAGCACTAATAAATACAAGTAACATTAATATAGTTATGACTGGAGACTCTTTTGCAAAATGGTTAGAAAGAATCCCGTAGCCGAGGAATATGCTCGGACAGCACCATATTATGAAAGCAGGTGGTCGTTTTATGTTGACGCGACTACCCGGAACACGATTGAACGTATCAATATAAAATCGACCGACAAGATTCTTGATGTAGGCTGCGGAACAGGCTCACTGCTTTATCGCCTCGCGTCTTCTTGTCCGGATGCAAAGTTGTCAGGTATTGACCTTGTTCCCGAGATGCTTAAAGTTGCCCGTCGAAGACTTCCGGATAATATAATGCTCTGCACAGGGTTGGCAGAGGATATACCTTTTGAGAATAACCATTTTGATATTGTAATATCCTGCAATATGTTCCATTACATTCGTCATCCCAGCCTCGCACTTAAGGAGATGTACAGGGTGCTGAGTCCCGGTGGTCAACTTGTTTTAACAGACTGGTGTCATGACTACATTACATGTCAAGTTTGCGAACTCTATCTGAAGCTTTCCAACCGTGCTCATTTCAGAATATACCGTACAGGAGAGTGTAAGGGCCTGCTGGAACAGGCAGGCTATACCGATGTACAGATAGAAAAATTCAAAATCAACTGGCTATGGGGATTGATGACAGCAAAGGGTAAAAAATAGAGCAGTTCTTAACTAATGGCCTTGTAAAAAGTCCAGAATCATCATTTTCAATGTAACAGCTCATTGATTGACATTGATTTGATTGAACAACCGACTTTTTACAAGACCATCTAACTTCAACTCGGGCTTTTACAAGCCTCTCCTTAATCTTTGATTCAGGAGAGGCTTGTTGACAAGAGCTATAAACTGTAGTCGTTTTTTTATGTGAAAGCCTCATTAAATAGTTGTACTTATGTAACTTCAATTCTTCGTTGTGGCCGAAAGCCAATATCCTGCTCCGGCCATACCGGTTATTCAAAGCCTGGATTTTACCACCCTTTTGAACTGATTATGTTTTTGATTTTCTCTTCTGTCTTTTTTTCCACAAGAATCATCTTGCGGGCTTTGGCTTTATGTATTTTTTCACTTAGGCTGTTCATATCCGCAGGCTTCTCAAGCAGATCCATAGCACCAAGTTTCATGGCCTCTATCCCCTTTTCCACAGTAGCATGGCCCGTCAACATTATGATCTGTACGTCAGGGTTTATTTTTTTGAGTGCTTTAAGAGTTTGAAGACCATCCATTTCAGGCATCATAAGATCTACAATTATAGCATCGTAAGTTTCGTCAACAACCTTTGCAAGAGCCTCTTTTGGAGAGGACACAGTGGTGACATCCATCCCTCTGTTTTGCATACGTTCAGCCATAATTTCAAGAAATTCAGTCTCATCATCAATCAAAAGTATTTTTTCAGACATTTTAGATCTCCTTATTTTAATTTGTTATATTTTTGCTCAAGAATTTAACAGTTAATTAGTCTGGACAATAATTCTACTTTGTTAGGTTATAATTGCAGTTAATTATGAGGATGTTCCTTTTATCGCCCATGAAGTTTTTAAGGCAATGTGAAAATTATTTTTTTATCCTGAGCCATATCCACTGTTATGTTAAGAAAACTGGCTATGTTTACTATTTCCTCTTCCTGCCTGATAGACGCTTCATCTTTTTGTTGAGTTTGCTTTGCCTGATCCAGACTTTCAAGATTGATTATTGTTATTTTAACAACCTGCTGATCTTTTGAGAGTGCAAGCTCAAGTTTTTTATCACTGTTGACCCTTTTGCATGCTGATTTGACTACCAGCCACAGAAGATTCATAAACATGAAAGGATTGGTCTGTACAGAAACCGGCACGTCGCACTTTACAGGCTCAAGGGTCACGCCATAAGCTTGGGCAGATCTTCTGCCCAGATCCAGTGTAAGCTCCAGAATTTCAGCAAGATCTATCTGTTTGACCGGATCATCAACAGAGTGGGCGAATCGGCTCATCTTTTTTACAATGCTATCCGCACGTTTGATCTGATCCATAATCTTGCCTGAAAGTCTTGAAATCCTTTCAGGGTCTAAGGGCTGGCCGCTCTTTATCGCCATAAGGCTTAAATCTTCCATAAGACCCGCATTCTCGTTGGTAATGGCCAGGGCATTTTTAATTTCATGGGCAATCGATGCACTCATGGAACCAAAATAGTTGAGCCCAGCATTTCCCAGCCCCTCAATTTGTCCGTTCATCACTCATTTTCCTTCCATAGCTTTTTTCATCATTTTAACAAGGTCTTCAATATTAACCGGTTTGATCAAATAATATACAGAATCTGCAACTCCCTTGTTATAGTCCTCTTCGGAGCCATGGCCAGTAAGATAGATAAATTTCATGTCAGGATATCTCTTCTGAATCTGCTTTTTCAACTCAATCCCACCTATTTTTGGCATTTTGACATCTAAGACTGCTAAATCATACTGGTTATTTTCAAGGTATCTCATCGCCTCCTGCCCACCTGATGCCCACTGTGCCTCAATTCCCCTGAAAGAGAGTCGTTCTGCCAGGGTTGAAACATAATCAGTCTCATCATCCACTAAGAGTATTCGCAAACTTTATCCTCCTTTCCCGTATTGTGTTTGTAGGGCAGCGTGACCATAAAACGTGTTCCCTTGCCCACCTCACTTTCAACATTTATATATCCGCCAGCTTCATTTACAAGTCCGTAGGTAATAGAAAGCCCCAGACCGGTTCCCCCCTGTGAGGATTTAGTTGTGTAAAACGGCTCAAAAATAAGTGCCAGATCAGCGGAGTTGATGCCACATCCGGTGTCACTGACCGTAATAGTACAAAACTCACTGTTTTTCTCTTTTGCCTCAATTTTTAAAGTACCGTCTGACGAGATGGCAGAAAATGCATTATTTACAAGATTTAAAAAGATCTGCTGCATTTTGCCACGATCACACATCATGTCAGGAAGATCGTCAGGTATGTCAACCAGAACTTTGATACTGCGATACTCTGCCTCCTTGCCAAGAAATCCCAGGACATCTTGAATAAGACTCTTGATATTTATCGACTGTATTGAGACCTCAAGATGCCTTGCAAAGTTAAGAAGTCTATGTGTTATACTGCCGCATCTTTGAACAGAGGAGATAACAGAGTCAGCAAGACCGATTAGCTTGTCATCTTTTTCATATTTGTGCTGATAAGTAAACATATCCTTTATAAGGCCCGCTTTTTCATTGATGACTGCCAGGGGATTGTTGATCTCATGGGCAACTCCGGCAGCTAATCGTCCAATTGTTGCCAGTTTATTGTCATAACCTATCCGGTGCATGGCAAGTGCCCTTTTTTTATCGGCAATATACATGTTGTTTACAAGATAGGTGGTCAAAGAGAGAATCGCTCCAAGGATAATGCTTATGCTTACTACAAGAAAAATAATCAGAATTGAACGGGTGCTGTACCATGATTTCATCAATTCAGCCTTCTTTTTAACGATCATAAGGATAAAATTGGTATCTGGTATGTAGGCATATCCCACTATATTGACATTCTTTTTGGTATCAATGTACTCTTTTACCTCTGTATGGATAGAATAAGAGGGGACAGGAATGTCGGTTTTTGTCAAAACATCTCCATGCAGCCGACTGGGGGTCTGTATAACACCTTCATGGTTGATAAGAAAGGCATCTCCCATACCGCTCAACTCCAGATTTGACAGAAGTTCATTGAAATGTTCTGCATCAATAGTTGCCCTAAGTACGTAAAAATCGTTTTCAACTCCATAAAAGCTCTCCTCTTCATAGCTTTTATTTGCTTCAGCACTCTTTTGAACTCCAGATAGTGTTTGTGCCTGAGCATCTGCCAGACTTTCAACAGGCTTCTCATGTTCAATGATTTTGCCTGACTCAACATAATTTTGTGATTCAAATGTTTTCCCCGGGTATGCCCGCTTCACGGCAATTACAAAGTGTGGTTTTTTCCTGAAACCAAGGAAAACATCACTTATATACATCCCCTGTTCAACCACTTTTTGAAACCACGGTTGCGTACTGTAATCTTTTCCTTCCAGCTTATAGTCCCCTACATATGAAGTCTGAATTCCTCTGGAATTGATAATACCGATATCTACAAATCCTCCGAAGCCTGTCCTTAAATGGTTTAGAATTCCTGTTAAACGATTCAAGCTGTTAAGCTCCTCAAAGGTGTTGTCGTGAATGAGAAAATCCAGAACAGATTTATGTTTTGCCAAAAAGAAATCAATGGATCGCTTTGTATTGGATGCCAACCGTCCTGCTCTCAGAAGTATTTCCGACTCCAGGGCACGTTGAGTGACATTGTAGTCTATCGCTGTAATAGAAATCAGGGGAATCAGTGCTACGGCTGCCGTTATAAGAACGGTCATCTTCCAGATTTTACGGAAATTAAAAGCGTGCTTATATATTTGATTATCCCGAGAAGGATGCTCCAAAAATGCCGGTTTTAGATATTGAACTATAGACATGATCCCCTCTATATCATAATTGGAGTTAAACTACTTAACCCGGCTTAGATTATCTTTTATCTTTTGATTGGCTTTTTTAAGGGTCTCGCTCAGAAGATCTATATCAACTGGTTTATGCAGATAGGCAAAAGCTCCAAGCTCCATGCAGACCCTCCGGTCTGCTTCAGATCCATGGCCAGTAAGTATAATAACCTCTATTCCAGGTTTGGAGGCTTTCACCTTTCTTAATACCTCAATACCGTCTATGCCCGGCATCTTAAGATCCAAAATCATCACTTCCGGTTCATCTTCATCCACGATGTTAAGTGCAGATTCTCCATCATAGGCAACAGCAGAGGTCATATCCCTTAACAGCAACCTTTCCGATAGAGTCTGGACAAATTCTCGCTCATCATCCACTAAGAGAAGCTTTGATGGAACCTGAAAATCATACTTCCTGTAAATATCGGTCTGATAAAACTCCTTGCCTATCTCTATTTCAACAGAAGTGACTCCAGAAACCTTGTTAGCAATGGAGGTTATATCTTCCTCAAGTTTTTTGAGCATAAGAACATTGTTGTTAATTGTAAGTTTTACCACGCCGTTTTTTGCACTGACTCCGATATTATGTCCCTCATTGGCCAGTGCGGTCTCAACAAGTGCTGCCAGATGAAAATCTTTAACTGCATCTTTTGATCTTTGAGTGTACGCAACTGCCCCGCTCTTGGATTTTTCCAAAATCAGGGCAACGGCATCTTTAATTGTGACCTTATCCACAGGTACCACCATGTCATAAATTGAAATGCTCCATGGATCTTCCACTGAAAAGAGATCTTTAACCCAGGCAGTGCTGTTCTTCTCATGCTCTTTGATAAGCTTTACAGCAGCCTTCTCAGAATGACCTTCGGTGTCTGCATTTCCAACTCTATGTTTTAGATCAGCGATAAGACAGGTTCTTAACACATGGCTTATATTAGTTGGAATAAGGTGAACCGGAAATCCGGTAAGGATAATACTATCCTGTTCAAGCAAACCCGCAATGGCAAGCCGAAGATAGGCTATAGAGCGCTCCTTTTCATGTGTAAATTTATTGAAAATAGAGGTTTTTGCCATAAAGGCTTCCATGATTTTAGACTCTGCTATTTTTGAAAGAGAACTTGCTTTTTTGACAATGCCCTGTTGATCGGTCAGAGTGAAACCGGTTGCCTTGACCACCTCTTTTACAATAGCATCTTCATGGCAGAAGTTGCCACTGAATATTGAAATCACTGACATGATATGTTCCTTTTTATTTTATGAAATGCGATTATACTGACATATATTCTCAAAAACGACACCTTGCTATCATTTACACTATACCAGCGAGCAGGCTGTTGACAGAGGACATGATGATTCGTAAGTCTTGTCATGAGTGTCTGGATGTATAGCACAGACAGCCTTTACCATAGTCGGATAAATATGATCTGTTCCTATTTTAGCCAAAAGATGTGTCCGTTCAAATACCTTGTAAACAGATTCGTTTACACCACTGAAAGATATATCCATGCCAGCACTTCTTATATTGTCAATCATCAAAGAGAGTACCTCTTCTCCGGATGCGTCAATATCGTTGATTCCATTGGATACAATAAGAATGTGTTTAAGATTTTTCTTTTTTTCAAGCCGGTCATTTATCTGATCTTCAAGATAGCTTGCGTTGGCAAAGAAAAGTGGCCCGTCAAACCGCAGCATCTCCATATATTCACACTCCTTAAGACCATGTGTTACCGTACATCTGAACACATCTTCATCTCCATGACGAGATAGAGATGGCACTGTTGGACGCATGCTTTTATAAAGAAAAACACCTAAAGATAAAACTACACCCACCATAATACCTTTGTCAAGGTGAGGTGCAAATGCAAGGGTTGCGATAAATGTAATGATGGATATTGCCCCGTCATACCACTGTGCCTTCCATGCATGTATAAAACCAGATACGTTGATAAGTCCAATTACAGCCATCATAATTACAGAAGCTAAGACCGACTGGGGCAGATGGTAGAGAAGCGGAGTAAAAAACAGCAGAGTAACAACTACAGCAAGACTTGTAAATACACTTGAAAGCCCGGATACTGCACCTGCCTGAAGATTGACAGCAGAACGGGAAAATGATCCGGAAGTTGGGTAGCTCCGGCCAATAGCACCAACAATATTGGCAATTCCCTGACCAATAAGTTCCTGGTTGGGGTCAAGTCGTTGACCTGTTTTGGCTGCCATGGCTTTTGCGATGGAGATAGCCTCCATAAAACCAAGCAAAGAGATTATAACTGCAAATGGAAAAAGCTTCATGATGACTTTAAAATCTATTTTAGGGATGCCCAATGCTGGAATACCGCTTGGTACAGTACCGACAACAGCACCGCCACCGGTCATCATTACTTTATTGATATCAATTGGCTGATTTCCTACCTTTATACGCCATGTTCTGCCATCATTTTCTACACCGGCAGGTTCAGTGCCTTGAAGATAAAAGGTCATTGAACCATCTTCTCTATGGACACCAGTGAAAAGCAGATTTCGTAATTTTGCACGATATGTGCCTATTTCATGCTTGATAAGATTCATCTTGACGCCAATTACCAGAAGATCATGCTCAGAATCGAGAACACCTATGGAATCATGGAGCTCTTTTGCCTTATCCATTGTAATTCCTGTCTGTGTCCTTTGATCAGCAAGAGGTGGCAGCTCTAAAGTCAGGCGGTTAAATGCTTCTATATCTGCCCGTACTTCGGCAGAGTCAATTGCGGACAGAGCAGATGGTTTGTTATGCTCAAATCCTAAACTCCATGAAATAACTATGGTTACAGCAACTGCCACAAGAACATTGGGGACTCTGGGGTAGAATTTTTTAAGCAGATACATAATGCCAAAGGATAGAGATCCCATTAAAAATGTTGGCCAGTGAGTATAATGGACAGCCGCTTTACATACATTAACAATGGTCTCGTAATGGTGTGCTGCATTGTCCACAGAGACACCAAACATCTTTGAAAGCT
>JADGBC010000041.1 GCA_015231705.1 Desulfamplus sp.
ATTTCTACCTCAACCCCATCTTTTAAAAGCCATACAGATTGAGGTTGATTGGAAAAAATATTGGTCAACTCCTGTTTTACCTTGTACTCGGTTTTCATTTTTAGTTTTTGAGCCATGTAATAGACTAAACAGGAGAGGGCACTTACAGTATAGTATCCCCCGATAAGAGTTGCACTTATTGCTATTGAATCAAGCACTTCAATTTTTTTGCAGCTCTTGTTCTTTATGATGCTGTCTGAGGCGATTTGAAAGAGAGGAATACATGTATAAAGGGTTAGTACTCCGCTTACTATGCCTAAAGGCGGAAAAAACAGTGCCCCTGCAACAGCCATGCCAGTTGCTCCACCGGATAACACTACATTAGTGTCAACCATTTTTTCAGCTTCTGTTTTTTCCCGTTTTTCCTCAACGGATTGAACAAGAGAGCGATCCGAAGATATATCGTTTTTTGACCCTGCATCTGAAGGGGGCGTTGTCTCTTTTTTTTCTGTATCTTCAGGAGTTTGAACTATTTTTTTATATGCTTTTTTACCTAAGAGCAGACCAAAGGTTGCAATAAGTATTTGTGGGATCATATTTTACTCTCTACATCAACTAATATATCCATTTAGTTTAAAGCACTTACTACACAATATCTCTATTTATTACACAATATCTCTATTATCTGGACAGCACCTCTGGAAGCCATGTCACTGTCTCTGGAAATAGTGCAATGATTAAAATTCCAATAATCTGAATGACAACAAAGGGCACGATACCTCTGTAAATATCTATTGTTTTCACACTATCCGGACAGACTCCTTTTAGATAGAAGAGAGAAAATCCAAATGGAGGAGTAAGAAACGAAGTCTGAAGGTTGACGGCAATTAGAACGCCAAGCCACAATGGATCTACACCAAGATGAATCATTATAGGTGCAAGAACAGGTACATGGATAAAAGTAATCTCAATAAAATCGAGAAAAAAACCTGCTATGAAGATGATACTCATCACTATAAAAAGAATTCCCCATTTTCCAAAGGGCAGTGATAAAATCAGATTTCTGATAAGAGTATCACCGTCAAGCCCTCTGAATACAAGACCCAGTGTTGTTGCACCGACCAGAATTATAAATACCATACAGGTAAGATTTGTTGTTGTCTCCATAACATCTTTGAGTACCTGAAACGTGAGCCTTTTGTGGAGAGCTGTCAGAATCGTTGCTCCTACAGCCCCTACAGAAGCGGCCTCTGTGGGTGATGCAATACCCGCAAAAATAGAGCCAAGCACTGTAATCATCAAAGTTACCGGAGGGATAAGGGCTTTGATTACCTTTAGGTAAAGCTGTTTTGTAGAAATTTCATCCAGCTCCTCCTGGGGGATGGGTGGAGCCCAATGAGGTTTTATGGAGGAGATGATAAAAATATAAACCATATAGAGAATCACCAGAATAAATCCAGGTATAACCGCACCTATAAAGAGATCTCCAATAGGGACACTCATTATATCTCCTAAAAGAACCAGAACTATACTTGGAGGGATAATCTGCCCAAGGGTGCCGGAAGCTGCAACTGTACCGGTTGTAAGGGCAACATTATAGTTTCTTCTGAGCATTGTAGGTACGGATAAAAGTCCCATTGTTACAACCGTAGCTCCAACAATACCTGTCGATGCCCCCATCAATGCTCCAACAAAAACAACAGACATGGCAAGCCCGCCTTTGACTTTTGCAAACACTAAGGACATGGTCTCAAGGAGCTCTTCAGCAAGCCCTGATTTTTCCAGCATCACCCCCATATATATAAACAGAGGAACAGCAAGAAGACTGAAGTTGGTCATGGTTCCCCATATTCTTATTGGCATCAGGTTAAAAAAATCAAGACCGAAACCGAGAAGCCCGAAAAACATGGCAACTCCGCCAATAGTGAAAGCTACAGGATAGCCAAGAAGCAGAAGGGCAAAAACAAAGGTGAACATAATCAGAGGCAGATACTCCCAGAACAGCTCTTCCATTATATTACCTCCTTGCAGTCACAGAATGTATGCTCCACTATTTTTCCTCCTTATCGTGTCCAGTTATGATCAATAGATTTTTAAATGCTTCCGAGATGCCCTGGAGTATAAGAAGAACAAACCCAGTGGGAATCATAGCCTTGAGAATATATCGGAAGGGAAGTCCTCCCGGATCAGGAGATATCTCTCTGACAACCCAGGAGCCCATGATAAACATCTTTGTTGAGTATATAATAATAATAGAGAAGGGGATCAAAAAAACCAGTGTGCCAAAAAAATCCACCCAGGCCTTTGTCTTTCTATGCATTTTTGTATAGATAATATCTACTCGGACATGGCCGTCACGCTTGAGAGTAAAGGCGGCACCCAGTAAAAAAATCACTGAAAAGATATGCCACTGCAGCTCCTGAATAGCAATACTTCCGTTTCTGAACACATAGCGCATGATAACATCATAAAATACAGCGATCACAAGCATTGTGGAGAGCCAGGAGACAACGGTTCCCGTCTTTTCACTAAAGGCGTCCATGATTTTGATATAATACTTTAGTATCTCCATGCTAATGCTCCTTTTTCTAAAGTTGATGGTCTTGTAAAAAGCCCTTTTTAAAAATGCGTTATAAATAAATTCAAATAGTTATGACTCTAAAAAATTCCTCTTCAGGAATTTTTAACAGAGAATCAAAGTTCGAGAGAATCAAAGTTCGTAGGGTGTAAGGCTCTCCCATCCAGTTTCCGTGACTAATATGGTCTGCTCAAACTGGGCAGAGAGAGCTCCGTCATCAGTCACAGCAGTCCACTTATCTTCCAGAACATGGAGTTTTCTGGTGCCAAGGTTAATCATGGGTTCAATGGTAAAAACCATTCCTGGAACTAAAATTACACCCTTCCCCTTTTTTCCAAAGTGGAGCACCTGAGGCTGCTCGTGAAAATTGAGGCCTACTCCATGACCAACAAACTCCCTTACAACCGAACACCCTTGAGATTCAGCATAACTCTGTATTGCCCAGCCAATATCGCCCAGTCTTGATCCTGGCCCAACTGTCTCAATAGCACGCTTAAGAGATTCTCTTGCAACCGAGACTATCTTTTTACCATCATCAGTTGGATTGCCCACAAAAAAGGTTTTATTTGCATCAGCATAATACCCATTCAAGATAGGGGTTATATCCACATTGACAATATCTCCGTCCTTTAAAACCAAATCTCCTGGAATACCATGACAGATAACCTCATTTACTGAAACGCACACACTTTTAGGAAACCCACGGTAGTTTAAAGGTGCGGGGATGGCACCGGCCTTTATTGTCTCTTCATGGACAAAAGTGTTGATATCATCTGTTTTAAGGCCCGGCCGGATCATGTTTTCCACCTTGTCCATTATATCCAGAAGAAGTGATCCTGATTTGCGTATCCCATCAATTTGATGTGGCTCTTTTAGTACAATATCAAATTTTTTTTTGTACTGCTCCTTCAGGGTTGGAATTTTTGAAGTCAGTTGTGTAAATAGATTTGAAGGAGCCTTGTTCTCTTTATTCATGCAGCAGACCTTGTATTTTTTCCCGCTGCCGCAGGAACATAAACTATTTCGTCCGGGCATGATCTGTCTGGATTGCTGTCTCATATTAAATTATCTCCCACGCTGCCCACATTAAGTGGTGTATATTTGAAATATACGTAAGTTGTATTTTGATTCGGCGTAACGGCCATGCCCTGATGGGCACAACGAAAAATGAAAGCCCTATAATTACGGCCAATTATAGCGACTTTCACATAAAAATCAGCTGTTTTTAATAACACTGCCCCACAGGGAATGTGGATAAGCCTCTTCTATATGGATATTGACGATCTGGCCTGGCTGGACAATATCTGAATAAAAATGAATAATCTTTCCAGACTCAGTTCTTCCAGTCATTTGCTGCAAAGAGGAGTAAGGTAGTTGTTGAATATCAGAGTCATGCTGATCGTGTTTGCTCTGCTCCTGTGTATCGCAAAAGGATATCTGACTATTATCGGTTTTTGAAATGGTTTTGTGGTTCTCGCTTGATGGTAATCCTGCATCTGCATGACGTCTTTTAAGACTTCTTCCCTCGACCAGAACAGGTTCAACAGTACCGACTAAAGAGCGATTTTTCTTTTGGGTATAATACTCCTGGAGAGCGAGCAGTTCATTGAGTCTATCCATCTTCTCCTTTTCAGGCAGAGCACCTGAAAATTTTGATGCAGGAGCATTAGGGCGGTCTGAATATGAAAAGGCAAAAAGCCCATCAAACTCAACAGTTCTAATAAGATCAAGAGTCTGTTCAAAATCTTCACGGCTCTCAGAAGGGAACCCCACGATTATATCAGATGATATGCCAATACCTGAGCAGTGAGTTCTAAGTGTAGCTATCCTCTCCAAATATGACTCTCTTGTATAGCCTCTGTTCATCTTTTTTAAGATTGCATTTGAACCTGATTGAACAGGAAGATGTAGTTGATTGCACACTTTTTTCAGATCCCTGATAGCAAAAATAAGCTCATCTGAGATATCTTTGGGATGAGAGGTTGCAAACCTTATTCGTTCAATTCCCTCAATCTTGTTGATTTTTTCGAGCAGTTCTGGAAATGTGCCAACACCTTGCTGGTGAGGTTCATTAGAGCCTATTCTGTTTTTATCTCCGTAATCTCCGTAGGAGTTGACGTTTTGTCCAAGCAGAGTGACCTCTTTGACTCCGGAATCTGCAAGAATAGTTATCTCTTCAACAATGTTCTCAGGTGTTCTGCTGCGTTCCCGTCCACGCACATGGGGCACTACGCAGTAGGTGCAAAAATTATTGCACCCTTGCATGATAGTGACGAATTTTGAAATTTTCCCCCTGTCAAGGGTTGTGAAGTCAGGCATGGATTCAAAGATCTCATTAGGCTCTTTAATATCTGCAATGTGTTTTCTGCCTGATTTTGCCATTGCTATGAGATCTGGAAGCCTTGAAAATGCCTGCGTGCCCATGACAATATCAAGATCCGGAATCCTTTTGAAGATATTTTTACCCTCCTGTTGTGCCACACAGCCGGCCATGATTGAGATAAGATCTGCTTTTTTGCGTTTTTTACCAACAACAGTACCAAGAAAGCTAAAGGCTTTTTCCTGAGCCTTTTCCCGTATGGAGCAGGTGTTGCAGACAACAATATCAGCCTTTTCCAGTCTATCTGTTCTTGCATATCCAAGACTTCCAATAATGGCGTAGATTTTCTCAGAATCATAGCTGTTCATCTGACAGCCAATGGTATAAACATATGCATAGCCCTTATGAGACGGGTAATCTATATTAATGTTTCCGCTGTCACCATAGTTTATATGGTCTATATAATCCCCATCAATTTTATAATTCATGAATAGCAACATCCTTTTTCAGATCAGCAAGCACAGCGTAAACCTCCTCCATACATCCAGGAGCGATGGCAAACCTTACAACTCCATCCTTTGGATCAAGGGTAGTAATCACCGCAAGGCCGTCATGAGCCTCAAAGATAAACTTTAAAAATCCTATTCTGCTCTTATCCACCCTGAAAAGCTTACAAATGGTTTTCATTCTTAATTTCCGTTTAAATTTATATTTGTAAAATTGTCTATGTCAGACCTTTTACAAAATTATAAAATATAGTTACGCCTGGACAAACGTAAAGGTGCCAAGCGGTGCATTTATATAATCAAATTATTTATTTATATCATTACAGCACTTATTTCTCCAAATACTATTTTGCCTTTTACAGAAGCCCTACTTTCATCATAATAAGTGGCTATACTATTATTTTTACCGGTTCAAATACTTCGAAAACTCAACAATATCAGATAAATACCTAACAAAGAATAGGAAAATATTTTTATCCTACTACTTAGTAGTGATTGCATAAAAGCCTTACACAAGGAGAGTGAGGTACGGGTGGTATATTGCCAGTGTGACCATGTTTGATTCTCCATGGCCAATTTTCACTCATTTCTTTGTATACTTTGGCAGGTTCAAGGATGACAAGTTGATTGCTCTTATGTTATAGTGTCAACTACGTTTTATGAGATACTAAGCATACCAAGCTAAGGAGCACTTATGAAAATTGTTATTGAATACTGTGGTGCGTGAAATTATCTTCCAGAAGCGTCCCGTGTGGAAGCTGAATTGAAGACAGATTACCCAGATGCGGATATCACATTGCTCAAAGGCAGTGGCGGTATTTTTGATATAAAATGCAATGGAAAAATAATTTATTCTAAAAAAAATATTGAGGGTAAACGTTTTCCAAATCCAGGGGAGATTACCAGCCTCATGGCCTCTGGAAATTAGCTGATTTTACTGCAAAGATCAAAATTTGTTGATGCCAAACTCAGATTCATAGCCAACAGTGAATCCGGTTGCTGTGGTGTTGCGAATGGCTGAAAAGTGCCTGTTGTTTTTGTCAAAAGGACATTTCGGTATGATGCAGGGCTCAAATCCGAATTTCCGATAGAATTCAGGATTACCCAGGACAAACAGGGTGGCAGTTTTGATGGATTCCTGCCTCATGCTGAACCGCATCAACTCAGATCCTAAACCCTGGCGTTGAAACTGAGGAGCAACTGCAAATGGAGCAAGGTGAAGGCCGCAGACCTCTTTTTTGTTATAGGCATTTGAGAATGCTATATAGGCAACGGCTTTGTTTATATGGATGCAGACCCATTCATGTATGGGGGTTTTGTTAGAATGGAATTTTTCTACAAGTTCTGACTCGTACAGACTCCTGGGAAAGGCTGAACGTAGAAGGGCCGTCACCTTAGGTCTGTCTTCATGAGTTGGCTTTCTTATTTTCATCATATATTCCTGTGTGAGGTCTCTAAGAGTTTGACATAAGACTTTTTGGAAAGAGGCCTCTTTTCTCCTGGTTTTAGCCATATATCTGTTTTTTTGCCTCATCAATGCTGATTTGTCCGCTTTGAGCCATGTTAGCATATTCTTGAAACATTCCGTAAGCAACGTCGACTACATTCTTCAACCCCTCTTTTTTCCTGTCAAGCACTTTCTATTTTTGATTCTACGGTAACCTCTAAAGCCTTTCTTGATTCTGACAACGCAAACGGGTATTATCCCACTCTACGGCATTTTTGAATCTCTATTTTTTTTGCTGTTCAATAATTGCAATTTAATTGATATGTAACGGAAAGAATATGCAGGCAGAGTGGTTAAATGCAGTTCCAGATCCTGAAGTAACAGCAAAGATTTCGCGAATAACAGGATGTCATGAGATTGTTGCCGCACTTCTTGTTAATCGTGGTATCACAACTCCTGAACAGGCTTTTACATTCTTGAATCCGAGCCTTCAGCACCTGACTGACCCATTTATTCTCAAAGATATGAACAAATCTGTAGAACGGATTTATACAGCCGTATGCAACAAAGAGAAAATTTTAATTTTTGGGGATTTTGATGCTGACGGGATTACCGCCACTGTCATGCTCAATGATTTTTTGTCTTATGTCGAGGCTGATGTCTCCTGGTATATTCCTCACAGAATAAGAGAAGGTTACAGCTTGAAACAAGCCCATATTGATATGGCTGTAAAGCAAAATATTGATCTTCTCATAACTGTGGACTGCGGGTCAGACAGCCATGAGGCAGTTCGAGCAGCCATAAGAGAAGATATTGATGTAATCATCACAGATCACCATGAAATAACCAGATTCCGTCCACCTGCCTTTGCAGTTGTAAATCCAAAGCAAAAGGATTGTAAATCCGATCTTGACCACCTTGCTGGTGTGGGAGTGGCTTTTTATGTTGTAGTGGCACTCAGGCAATATTTTCGTCAGAAAGGATTTTGGGAAGATATAGCAGAGCCCAATCTTATGGAATATTTAGATCTTTTTGCAATAGGAACAATTGCGGACATGGTTCCACTAAAGACAGAAAACAGAATTCTTTCAAGAGCTGGCATAGAGATCATCAGGCAGGGTAAAAGAGAGGGGCTTAAGGCACTTGTCAAGGAGAGCAAAATTGATCAAAACCACATTGACTCTGATGATATATCATTCAAGATTGCACCGAGAATCAATGCAGCAGGCAGAATATCTCATTCAAGGATCTGTGTTGACCTGCTGACAGAAAAAAATAAGGTTAAAGCTGAACAGACAGCATTTATTTTGAGCGAGTTAAATAAAAAGAGGCAGGAGTTAGAAAAAAGTATTGTAGATGAGATTGAAAAGGCAATAAAGCTTGATCCAGAGATAATCAATAACTCTTCGATTGTAATGGACAGTGCAAATTGGAATGCAGGAGTGCTTGGTATAGTAGCTTCAAAAGTAGCAAAAAAATACTGTTGTCCGGTGGTACTTATATCAACTGCTGCAACCCCTTCTGTCGGCTTAAGAGGGCACGCTTCTTCGACAGTTGCCACCGGTTCATGTAGAAGCATAGGCAATATTAATATTCACGACGCACTTTATGCCTGTTCCGACCTTCTTGAAAACTTCGGGGGGCATATGATGGCAGCCGGAATCTCAATCAAAACAGAAAATATAAAAAAATTTTCAGATCGCTTTAGAAATCAAATTCTTAAAGTAACCACTCCTGAAGATTTTATTCCTAAAATTGCAATAGATCTTCATATTGATATCAATCACATCACAGAGCAGTTGGCAAATGAAATTGACGGGTTAAGGCCTTTTGGTACTGATAATCCTGAACCTATTTTCGAGTGCTCTGATATTAAGGTCATATCCTCTTTTACGATAGGATTAAAACATCGAAAGATGGTACTTCAACAAATGGATGGGAATAAAAAAAATAACATCTCTGAAAATTTTCAAAATAGCAGTGATGGGAACAACAGTATTGAATATAGAACTATTGAAGCTATGCAATTTAATATCGGGCAGGAAGATGCGGCATCTGTGCCTGACTACTTTGAAAAAATAGCTGTCAAGATTAAAATGAACCGATTCAATGGGAAAAACAGACCAACTATCATTATTGAAAAGGTTGCTGATAGAAAACAATCAATACCTGTATTTAATCAGAGGATACCGGATGGCAACAGCGGAGACGATCAATATCAAAACGCTCTAGAAAATCTGGATAATTATTGAGCATACACTATTTTTATCTTGAAACAACTTCTTGTTTCCGCTTATAATCTGAGCTGAATTTGAATGAATATTCTTACCATGAAAATGCATTCTAATTTGCATGATTCAGGGCGGTCAGAATCTGATCATATGACCGTTTATATCATAATTGAAGAGAGCATCTTGGAGAACTGCCACTGACTTGAATGGTAGCAATTTGGTAATAAGGTTAAGTTCACGAGACTTGAGTATTCAAAAAATGGATACTACGATAAAGATAGCCATATAATATTGAAGGACAGATCTTATGGGTAAAACATTTCATGTGGGAAACAGAGAGGCTTCGCTGCTGTCTAAAATTGAATCTTCAAAGGAGAGGGAACGTCATCGCTCTATTCATGTAGTCAGGGATAATGTGGATGTGTTCAGCAACAAAGTATCTATGAAGCTTGTGGAGGAGGGGCTTGTTGAGACAGTAAGCAAGAACTCCATACAGGAACAAATTTCAAAATGCATTGAGACCCTATGCCGAGCAGAGGATTTTGATATTGATTTTCAGATAGCTCCTTTCAGAACAATTGTCCAGAATCCCAATATCGTCTCACTCTATCTTACAGCTTTTGTCGTAGAAAAGCTCATTAACCACAAGGATGTCATTGAAATTTATGGCAGTGACGAAGATATCTATTTTTGCATACAGAAGATAACTGCTCAGTTTCTTGAAGCATGAGAGATGTAAAATAGCAAGATTCTCACTCATGAAACAGAGCAGTATTTCAATATATAAGCGTTTTTGTAATAATCATTTGTAAAAACATAAGGTAAAATCTTAAAATTTATAACCTTAAGATTTTGCTGAGCAATTTCCTAATTAGTAAAACATGGTTCAGATGGTATTTTTAATTTGTCAAGTAATCTGGAAACAGGGATGCCATCTGAGTTATACCCCCTGAGTTTATAATACTTTCCAATCATCTTATCGAGCGGAACAACCCGTTTTTTCTCATCTCCTGAAATTGTCTCCATTATCATCCTGTCTGGCAGGATATCGTCTCTGCTGCTGATTCCTTCTCTTGTATTCATATACCTTTCAAGAACATGAATCCGCTCTCCTGCTTTAAGAAAGTCTGCTGATGACATTTTTATTCCGGTGATTGACGAAAAAAAATCAGGATAAATTGAGAAATCCAGAAGGGCGAGTGCTATTTCCGGCAGCCAGAGCATCAGATTCTTTAATATAAATCCGGGTGTGTATTTGGTAAGAAAAGGTTCCAGTGTATAGGCATACATGGTGAACTGACATGTCTGTAGTGCATTTACCCCACATGTAAGATCTTCAACAAACTTGACCATCTGAGGTTTTGCACGGGCAGTATCAGGTTTGAGAAGTCCCAAAAATACCTCGAAGGACATTATTGATGCCGAAAGATGACATGCCCCTCTATTGGCAACAGCGTAAGCAAGTCCCAGTCCATAGGCACCTCTTGGATCATATCCTGCCATCTCAAGTCCCTTCACCTGAATGGCAAAATCTCTTCCGCCATATTTTTGTGACAGTGCTCTTGAGCCAAGCCCCATCTCCTTTCCAAATCCTTCACATCTTGCAATACTCTCCAGTGCATCTTCAACTCCGTCAGGCGAGCCGAACATAAGAGAATAGGGCTTTGATGATCTCTCCTTTGAACCTTGTTGTTCTGAAGAATCATTTTCTCCGGCAGAAGATACAAAAACATCTGGCGAAACAAGACCTTTTTCTACAGCCTCCATAACCCATGCAAGGGTTCCGCCTGCAGATATGGTGTCCATTCCGGCTCTGTTGCAGATATCATTGAACCTGGAAATAGCCTCCCTGTCAAAAATACCAAGATTTGAGCCAAGAAGAGTCAGAGTCTCATATTCTGGTACTGCTGTCTCCTTGCCGTTGAATTTACCCCTGTGTCCACACATGATTGAGCAGGGCTTGCAGGTACTTACTTTAGTTTCATGTTTTTCCCTGATCATTTCACCGGATATTCTGAATGCCTGATCATGCTCTCCAAAAAAATAGTTCCAGACTGGCAGCATCTTGGCTCTGTTCACAAATTTGACATTGGTAGCTGTTCCAAATTTTCCCATGGAGAGTGTAACAGCTTCACGCTTTATAAAGAGGCTGGCCTTTTTTTTGACCTTTTCAAACTTTTCAGGATTTGCTGGCACAATCTTGTAATGTTTTCCTCTTGCCACAACCCCTTTAAGGTTCTTTGCCCCCATGACTGCCCCAAGACCGCCTCTGCCGAGAAACCTGTGTCCTGATGCTATATTGGAAAAGCGAACCAGATTTTCTCCTGCCGGTCCAATTACCAGAGATGCCTCTTTTTTAGAATCCGCTGATATCTTTTCCTGTGTTTCGACCGTATCCAGCCCCCATACGTCAGATCCATCTCTGAACTCAACTGTTTTATGGTCAAACCAGACCACACATTTCTCTTTTGATTTACCCTTGATCACAAGTCCGCCATACCCTGCGGTTTTCAGGTGAATGCCAAAAGGGCCACCGCATGATGCAGTAGCAATTATCCCTGTCAGAGGTGATTTGGAGATAGCTTCAAACCTTCCAGAGCAGGGTGCTCCCGTTCCTGTTACGACTCCTGGCATTATGACAAGAATATTATCCTCTCCAAGCGGGTCAGTTCCTGGTTTTAGGCGATCGTAAAGGAGCTTCATGCCCAGACCCTTGCCCCCTATAAACATCTCCCTATCTTTTATTGATGCTTCAGATACAGACCATGATTTTTCTGTAAGATTAATTTCAAGAATCCTGTTGGAATACCCTTTTATCTCTTCCATATTTTCACCTTAATTTTTTGCCCGGTTATCAGGCAAACGCTTTTTTCAAAATCTCAAGAGCGTCATTCTCATCCATCTCTCTTGGGTTCATGATAATACTTGGATCGTTGATAGCAGCCTTGGCAATCTGGGGAAGTTTATCTTCAGTTACACCAGCCTGTTTCAAATTAATGGGAAGACCACACAGATCATTTAGTGCTTTTCTAAGCTCTCTTAAATAGTGAATCATCTGCTCTGCTCTTCTGGATTCAGGAGTCCTTGCATATACATCAGCACCAGCCATCGGAAGAAGAAGTCTGCCTATATTGTCACGGCATTTTGACATATTGTATTCCAGTCCAAACGGCAGAAAAATATTCATGGCAACACCATGAGGAATATGACAGATACCTCCTGCAGCATGCCCCAGAGAGTGAACCACACCAACCATTGAGTTGGAAAAAGCGATTCCTGCCATTGTGGATGCATTTGCCATTGCAAGCCTAACTTTGGCATCATTTCCATCGCTTACAGCATTGATCACATTTTTGCGTATCATCTCAATTGCGGCAAGTGCATAGGCATCGCTCATAGGGTTTTTCTGAAGATTTATAAACGATTCAACAGCATGGCTCATTGCATCCATTGCAGTAGCTGCTGTCATCTTTGGAGGAAGGGTCAGTGTCATCCTTGGATCAAGAAGGGCAATGTCAGGCAGAAGACGTGTTGAAGAAAAGGCCATCTTTAAATTACGTTTTATATCAGATATGACGGCCACAACAGTTACTTCTGAGCCGGTACCTGAAGTGGTTGGAATAACAACAAGAGGCTTCATCTTTTTTTTGAGCATCTCTGCTCCTGAAAATTGCAGAAGATCATCAGAATTTTCAGTAACAAGAATATTTACCCCTTTTGCTGTATCAATTACAGAGCCCCCTCCAAGAGCGATAAGCGAGTCGCATCCGTTCTTTCTGAATATGGCGGTAATCTTTTCCACCACTTCGCTTGAAGAGTCGGGTGGTACATCATCAAATATGGCACCGATAGTCATTCCGGAACTGTCAAAACTCTGTGTAAATATTTTTACAAGACCGGCTCCGGCAACCCCTTTGTCTGTAATTACCATAGGGCATTTTGCACCAAGCATTTCAAGTTCTGAGGGAAGATTATCCAGGGCTTTGTGACCGGACATTATTTTGACAGGGTTGTGAAACTCATAGTATGAAGGTAACATATATTAATTCCTTTAAAAGTATATTTTTTGCCTCTAGCGGCCAAGCAGTATGCCAAATGTGTAAAGCCAGACTCTGAGCCCCGCTCTTTTTAGCGTGAGCGGTGGCACCCTTTTAACAAGTTTTTTTACGATAATTTCGGGGTAAAGGGTTGCCATTACTATTACCAGAGTTCTTGTAAATACTGTGGCAATTCCAAGATCTCCTTTTATGCTCATCCTTTTTTCTGCAAAAGCCTGAGGTGAACCCATCTGAGGTGTCATAATCATAAATGCGGACTCAACATTTCTGAAATAGATTTCAAGATTGGCACTTTTAAGTTGGGAGCCTCTGAACAGAAGCATGTTGTCCTTTTTTTCAAGTCCCATAGATGGGCCGTCAGGCATAACTTTCATCATAAGAGTAAAACCCTCTGGCCAGGGTTCAATCTCTTTTCTGATCTCCTCGTCATGCTGTGATGCACACTGAAATGCTCTGCCAAGAACAAGAAACACTATTTGAATCACTGTGAGTTTTAACCTTTTTACACCGGGTACTATGGGGCGATACTGCACTTCCATACGTCCTCCTTAATTTTTTGGTTATATCTTCGTTCAGGAATTTGAATCTAACAATAATTACAACAAGAGGCTATTTATTCAGTAATGTTACGCAGTAAATCAGTAAAATCAAAGTTTAAGGGCTTTTCATACTCATGAAAACTCCGCATTTATTAAGGGGACTGCGTAAGATGACTTATTCACTAACGTTAGAGTGAGCGTATTGAAATTACTATAATAAACACTGTTTAATATAATAGAACTTTTGTGTCAATCACAATTTCTTTATGTGAAAGTCTCTTTAAATAGCTGTGCTTATGTGACTTTCATTGTTCGTTGTGGCCGAGAGCCAATACCTCGCTCCGGCCGTGCCGGTTATTGGATTCTCCTCTCTGATCTTGGTGCTTTAGAGCTGATTGGAGGAACTCTGTCATGAATATTTTTGGATGTGGAGATTGAGAGTGGCAAGGACGACTAATCTAGTCGTCCTTGTGTTGGAGAGGATATAGTATTTATTTTATTTTAAAACCATTGAGCATGATCTCGAATGCTGTCTCAAGGGTCTGTTTTACAAAATCCTTTTCATTATTCAAAAGACGCTTGCTGTCAACCCAAAGGACAACACCGGAATAGGTTGCCCATATGATATCGGCCATAGCAACAGGGTGCTTTGCAGCAAAAATTCCCTGATCAATACCTTCACTGACAATGGAGGTGATCGCAGAGAGTGCATCTGATGATGTTTCGGTTAGCTCTTCAAGCACTTCAGGAGATAGATTCTTGAGAGTCTCACCAGATTGAAGATGGAACAGATTTATCAATACCATTGGATCATACTCATATACATTGATAAAGGTATCTTTGAGCGTGTTCATCTTCTCTTCTGCATTGATATCCTGGCGGTCAATGAATTTTTTCATCTGTTCTGTGATATACTCAAGAATATCAATAGAGAGTGAGGTATGAAGTTCCTCCTTGTTTTTAAAATAAAGATATAGAGTACCAGGGCTGAGTTCCGCTTCACCTGCTATCTCTTCCATCGTCGCCTTGTTGAATCCCTTGGCGGAAAATACTTTTCTGGCAGCTTCCATGATCTGTTTGCGTCTCTGCTCTTTTTCCCGCTGTTTTCTTTCGTGTATTCCCATTTTCACCTCAAATATTATATTTTGAACATCATTTATTGTTTGACAGATGCTTCACAAAATATATTTTTTTTAAAAAAATCTCAAGGGAAATAAAGCATAAAAAATATCCTTAGTAAAAATACAGCATTAGTTGACCTATTCCAAACCCGAACAACCTGGAGCTATGATGAGCTGACAATTAAAATAATCAAGTCTTCATGGCCGTTGTACGGTAAGTGCTTCATGGAAATCAGAATGTCTCTTTACATTACAATTGAGGAGATATTCCAAATATTTTGAGCATACTCTCTTATTGTTCTGTCGCTTGAAAATTTTCCGGTTCTTGCTGTATTGAGCAGAGACTTTTGAGCCCATTTCTCTTTTTCAAGATAATCTTTTTCCAGGCGGTTTTGAGTCTCCACGTAGGATCTAAAGTCAGCCATGTGGCAGTAATAATCTCCGCCATTAACCATGGCATAGTGGATCGGTTTAAATATGCCAGGTTCTCCTGCACAAAAAAGATCTGAATCAAGAGAGGCTACAACCCTCTGCAGATAACGATCTTTCTTAAGCCAGTTGACTGCATTAAAAGAACTTCTTAACCCGGCAATATCTTCTACCTTGTGACCGAAGATGTATATATTATCATCTCCAACCTCATCCTTGATTTCAATATTTGCCCCATCAAGAGTGCCGATGGTCAATGCTCCATTCACGGCAAATTTCATATTGCCTGTTCCTGATGCCTCCATGCCGGCCGTAGAGATTTGCTCACTTACATCTGCACCTGGAATAATCTTTTCAGCAAGAGAGACTTTATAGTCCGGGATAAAGAAGACCTTTAGCCATTTGCTTGCCAGCCTGTCTTTATTGATAACATCAGCAACTCCATGAATCAGCCGGATTATAAGTTTTGCCATGAAGTAGCCAGGTGCGGCTTTGCCGGCAAATATGAAAGTCCTTGGCCAATGGGGCGTTATACCGTCATGTCTTATCGTCAAAAATAGATGAATAATGTTCATCACATTGAGAAGTTGTCGTTTATACTCATGAATACGTTTAGCATGAATATCAAATATGCAGTCTGGATCAACGTCAATGCGAAGGCTTTGCATGATAATGTCCGCAAGCCGGATTTTATTCTCCCGTTTAACCTTTTGAACAGCCTCAAGAAAAGCTTTGTCATGCAGAAACGATTCAATCTCTTTTAGCTGTTCCAGATCAGATATCCAATTATCTCCTATGGCATCGCATATAAGCCTTGAGAGTGCTGGATTGGCTGCAAGAAGCCATCTTCTTGGAGTTATACCATTTGTTTTGTTATTGAATTTTTCAGGCCACAGGTCATAAAAATCAGGCACAAGATTCTTTTTTACAAGTTCTGAATGGATCGCCGCAACACCATTTACCGAGTGGCTGCCAACAATGGCAAGATGGGCCATACGGATATTTTCTGAGCCATCAAATCTCTCAACAATAGACATTCTCTGTGCCCGTTCATGGTCTCCGGGATATTTGCTCTCTATTAAAGCAAGAAAGCGACGATTTATTTCATGGATAATCTGAAGATGCCTGGGAATAACCTTGCGTACAATGGATGCCGGCCATTTTTCAAGAGCCTCTGGCATTAGAGTATGGTTTGTATATCCAAGGGTATGGGTGGTTATGTTCCATGCATCATCCCACTCAAGTGAGTGGACATCTATAAAGGATCGCATAAGTTCAGCAACAGTAATGGCAGGGTGGGTATCATTGAGCTGAATGGCAACCTTTTCATGAAAACTGTCAAAGTTCTCATGAGTTTTAAGGTAAATGGAGATGATATCATGAACAGAACAGGCCACAAGAAAATACTCCTGGACTAATCTGAGTGCCTTTCCCTCCTCGTTTGAATCTGATGGATAAAGGATCTTGGATATATTTTCAAACTGAATCTTCTCTTCAACAGCTTTGACATAATCTCCTTCATTGAAAATGTGCATATCAAAATCTTCAGATGCCCATGCGGAAAAAAGCCTCAGCCGATTTACGGTTTTGCCGCCGTATCCGACTATAGCAATATCATGGGGCCTTCCCACAATGAGCTTCCACTCAACCCACATGGGATTGTACTCCCCTTCCATATCTTCGCTCTCTTCAATTCTTCCAAATACTGGCACCCTGCATTTTTCTCCAGACATACGCATGAGCCATGGAGAGGTTTTATTGAACCATAAATCAGGTCTTTCACGCTGATATCCTGCTACAATACTCTGACGAAACAGACCGTAATCATAATTGATTCCATACCCAAAACCTGGCATGTGAAGTGTGGCAATAGAATCAAGAAAACAGGCGGCAAGTCGGCCAAGCCCTCCGTTTCCCAACGCAGGATCTGGTTCAAAATCGATAAGATCATCAAAGTCAATATCAACTCCGTTGACTTTAAGGTTCATCTCGTTGATGATCTGGCGGCATTTGTCATAAATACCAAGGTTTATGAGGTTGTTTGCAAGAAGAGGGCCTGTAAGAAACTCCATGGAGATGTAATGCATACGCTTGACATCATTATCTTGATACCTTTTTTCAGTCTCAATCTTGCGATCAACCATATATCGTCGCACAACAAAGCACAGAGTATTAAAAAGATCCACTATGCCGGCATCATCAATTGTTCTTCCAAAAGCGTATTTAACAATTGAGCAGACAGACTCTTTAAAATCAGAGAGGTCAATATCTGTCACAGTAACATCAGTTGAACAGGATATAGCGTTTGAAGTGGTGAGATCATTCTCGGAGAAGGCTACGGTGGCATCATTGGAAGTCATTGTGTTGTCAGACATATGTCACGTCCTTTTTCATCAGTTTTTTTGCTACGGAGACTCCCGCACTTCAGACGGGAGAGGAGACGGAGCTCTTAATTTCATCAATTAGCTGTTGGCCAAATCTTGATATAAAGTGGTCAACTCCATACCGCCAGCCTGTCATACGGTTATTGTCGCTTCTTTTCAGGCGTGCATTCTCAAGAATGGAATTTGCGGGTCTTTTTGCCGGAGTCGGATACTCTGCTGTTGTACATGGAACTATGTTGGCAGCAACCTCCATCTGCTTCAAGAAATAGAGAGCAAGTTCATACCATGAACAGTACCCTTCTGATGTGGCATGATAAATTCCCTGACCCTTCATCTGTACAAGTCGTTCAAGCTGAAGAGCAAGCCGTAATGACCATGTAGGAGAGCCAAACTGATCGTTGACAACTTTTATCTCTTTTCCCGGAGTCAAAAGAGCAAGTTTTAGCATAGTTTTCAAGAAATTATTGCCATTAATCCCGTATAGCCAGGCTGTTCTCACAATTATGTGGTTCTCTGTAATCTCGGCTACACGACGTTCACCCTCTAATTTTGTTTTGCCATAAACAGACAGGGGATTTACCTCATCTCTTTCGTTATAGGAGAGTGGGGGGTCTTTAAGGCCGTCAAAAACATAATCTGTGGATATGTGGATCATAAGAGCATTAACATCTTTGCATGCCTGTGCAATATATCCTGGGCCATCCACATTGACTGCCCATGCCGTACCCTGTTCAGTTTCGCACCTGTCAACCTGAGTATAAGCCGCACAGTTTATTACCACATCAGGCATAGTTCCTGATATGATGGTTTTGACATTCTCTTTATCTGTAATGTCAATGTCAGGAAGATCGTATGGAACAATCTCCTGCTCTTTTCCAAAAACTCGCTGACAATCCCAGCCAAGCTGGCCATTACTTCCACATATCAGTACTTTCATAAAAATCTCCAAAGAATTGTTTTTAAAGTGTGCAGAATTGTGTCGAAAGTGTGCCGAATCGTGTTTTAAACTCAAGGTTTAAATATATTATGGTGTTTTAATCAATCATACAAGTTTTTTTAAGCTTCTTTACCTTTCACTGCTTCGTAAAAATTCAATTTATCAAAAAAAATATTCAATAAAATAAGTTGGTTGTTATGCTGAAAAATGCTGAATGTGGACTTTTTACAGGACAATCTCCTTTGATCTTAAACCAGTTTGTTGTATATACTCATATTTTACCATGAAAATGTACTCTTATTTTCATGATTCGGGGTGGCCACACAACGGCCATGAAGGTTTATTTATGCAGCGGGCAAAGCATCATCGTATCATAAACTGCTTGGCAGCAATTCTTGCAGGGTTGAAACTTCTGAACGCAAAATATAACAAGGGAGGCAATGCCGTGACAAAATCACTATACTGGGCGGACAGCTATATTGACAAGGTTCGAAGTGCAAAGGATGCGTTAAAAGATATCAGACCGGGGCAGAGAGTCTTCATAGGCTCCTCATGTGGAGAGCCCCAGCACTTAGTCAAATCCCTTGCAGAAATTTCAGGAAGGTTCACAGACCTTGAAATCGTCAGACTTCTCTGTTTGGAACATACTCCCATTACACTTATTGCAAATCGTACTCACTCCCAGCAGTTCAATATCCGTTCTTTTTATCTTGGCTCAGCAAAAAACAGAAGCCTGAGCAGAAATTCCCGTTTCATAACCCCCATAAATCTCTCACAAATTCCTCAACTTTTCAAATCTCGTATGCTTCCCATTAATGTTGCCCTTATTCAGGTCTCTCCACCGGATGACTTTGGCTGGATGAGCCTTGGTGTCTCTGTGGATATAACCAAGGCTGCCGCAGAGGCAGCAGATATTGTAATAGCACAGGTAAATCCATGTATGCCAAGGGTGCTTGGCAGAAGTTTTATTCATGTAAACAGTGTCAATTACATTGTGGAGCATGAAGAACCTCTGTTAGTAAAACAGGAGATGCCGAATATCGAGACTGCAAACATCATTGCAAAACATATGTCCAGGTTAATAAATGATGGCTCCACCCTTCAGACCACTCTTGGGGCAACCACACAGGCAACACTTTTGTGTCTGTCTGATAAGAACGATCTTGGAATCCATACGCAATATATTTCAGACGGAATCATGCGTCTGGTCTCAATGGGGGTTATCACCAACATGAAAAAAGGGTTTAACGAAGGGAAAATTATTGCAAGCAGTGCTGTTGGCTCTTCTATACTATATGAATTCATGGATGATAATCCTGCAATTGAATTTCACCCGTCAGACTATGTCAATGACCCAAGAATCATCTCACGTCATAATGCAATGACCTCCATTAACACTGCCATGGAGATAGATCTGACAGGACAGGTTGCCGTAGATGCACTCCCCTACAACAACTTTTCCGGTGTTAATGGAATGTTAGATTTTATCAGAGGTTCTGCCATGGCTCCGGGAGGAAAGTCAATTTTGATGCTTACCTCCACACGTGAAAATGGTACTTTAAGCAGGATAGTCCCGTTTCTTGATAATACTGCTGTTGTGGTGCCAAGAGGAGATGTGCAGTTTGTGGTGACAGAATATGGTGCGGTTAATCTGTTTGGAAAAAGCATTCAGGAGAGGGCACTGGCACTCATTAGCATTGCACATCCAGATTTCAGGGATGATCTGTTTGAGCGGGCAAAAGAGCTTGATTTTATCGATATAGGTAGAAAATTCAAAGAGTCCATACGTGGTGTTTATCCTTTAAGGCTTGAAGAGGTGGTTAATATAAAAGGCGTTTCTGTGATTCTCAGACCGGCAAGACCTATGGACGAAAGATTTATACAGGAGCATTATTACAACATGGACAGAGCAGATGTTATTTCACGATTTTTTCATGAGAAAACAAGTTTTGTTCATGACCAGATTGATACTACTTTTGAGATCGATTATGTCAATGATCTTGCTATTGTGGCAGCAGTTGGTGAGATGGGATTTGAAAAGATCATTGCTGTGGGAGAGTATCTTCTAAATCCTGTACTGAATATGGCCGAAGTAGCATTTTCTGTCTCAAAAGAGTGGCAGGGTACGGGCATTGCCAGAACACTTCAAGATAAACTTGCAGAAGCTGCACTGGAAAACGGGATAAAAGGGCTTATCGCCTACACCTCTCCAATGAATAAGGGGATGATTCAGCTTTTTAATAAACTGCCCTATAAAGTGAGCAAAGCCTATGAGGAAGATATGCTGATAATGAGCTGTCTCTTTTCAGAACCTGCTGAGAAACATAAACCTGAGCCTGCCGGAAAGTAGAAATAACCGGCACGGCCGGAGCGGGGTATTGCCCTTGGCCACAACGAACAATTAAAGTCCCATGATTACTGCTAATTCAAGAGACTTTCAAATAACCGGCACGGCCGGAGCGGGATATTAGCTCTCGGCCACAACGAAAAATGAAAGTCACATAAACACAACTATTTTAAAAGACTTTCACATAAAAATATACAGGGGGTCAGCGTTAACTGTCTGACACCCTCAATCTCTCAAGCTCCTCCCACCTTGCATACAGTTCATCCACATCTTCCTGAGCTTTTTGCATGAGTATACAGGCTTTGGCAAGCTCTTCCGGGTTGCAGATTACATCAGGGTCACTGGTTTTTAGCTGAATCGCTTCAAGTTCAGATTCTGCCTTGAGAATTTTATCCTCTATCTGGCCTAACTCAAACTTATGCTTGTAGGAAAAAGCTGAGGGGCTCTTTTTCTCTTTTGTCTTCTGTAGATCACCGGTTGTACCAGTATTCTCCCCTTTGTCTCTGTCCATACTTTTTTCGTTGCTTGAACCATAGGAGTTAATGTGAGATTTTTTCTCTTTTATCCCCTTATCCTGCTGATTTAGACACTGTCTATAGTCAGCAAAAATGCCTGACCCTCCTTTACCATCCAGGTAAAGAATATTGTTGCACACCCGGTCCATGAGAAAACGGTCATGAGAGACCAGCACCACAGCACCAGGAAATTGAAGAAGGCTATCTTCAAGCACCTCAAGAGAAGGGATATCCAGATCGTTTGTAGGTTCATCAAGCAGAAGAATATCGGCCGGCTGAAGCATAAGATTGGCGATGAGAATTCTTGCTTTTTCTCCACCTGACAGCCGTCTTATAGGTAGAGTGAGCTGACTTGGCACAAACAGGAATTTTTTTGCCCAGGATACTACATGCAGACTTCTGTTCTTATATATTACAGATTCACCGGCTGGACTCAACGCATCTTTTAGTGTCATGTCAGGATCAAGCTGAGACCTGTTCTGGTCAAAAACAGCAACTTTCAGATTTTCCGCTCTGTTGATGATCCCGCTGTCCGGCTCTATCTTGCTCTCAAGAAGGCTCATAAATGTGGTCTTGCCACTTCCGTTCTCTCCCATCAACCCAAGACGGGTACCTGGCAGAAGCTTAAGATTGATATCTTCAAACAGCTTTTTTCCGTTGATTGTTTTACCAACACCTTTGCATGTTAGAAGTTGCCTGGTTTTTCTTTCAGTTGAGTCAAAATCAATCTCAACAGTTCCGGTCTGACGATTTCTGTTTTTGATCATGGAGAGCTCAAGCCGCAACGTTTCTGCCTGTTCTATTCTATATTTTGCTTTTGTTGTCCTTGCCTTTGCACCCTGGTTAAGCCACTCTGTCTCTCTTCGCATTTTATTCGACAGTCTCTCTTCCTGCTTCAACTGGGTCTCTAAAAAATTTTCCCTGTATTCTGAAAATTGAGTGTAGCCTCCATCAAGGCCAAGACAACCTTCAGGATAGCACTTACCAAGCTCAATAATCCTTTGACACACATTTTCGAGAAAACAGCGGTCATGGCTGACCACAACAAAGGCAAACGGAGCATTTGTTAAAATCTCTTCAAGCCATAAAATACCCCTGATATCCAGATGGTTGGTAGGTTCATCTAAAAGCAGAAGATCAGGTTCAAGACATAGTGCACGTGCAATAGCCACCCGTTTGTGCCACCCTCCGGAAAGCTTTGAACATGTAAGATGTTCATCTTCAAAACCGCATTTTCCAAGAATACGTTTTACTCTTCTATATCGATCCTGCTCATCAATATCCTCACCCGACAATCCATCAAAAAGTGTCTGCTCAATGGTCTTATCAGGCTCAAGCGAGTCTTCCTGTGGCAAATATACCAGACGTGTGAACTGTTTTATATATTTTTCTCCGGAATCAGGCACTGACTCATCTGCCATGATTTTTAAAAGTGTTGACTTGCCGCTGCCGTTTCCGCCTATAAGACCCAGACGTTCACCACCCTTTATATTAAGGGAGAGGTCTTCAAATACAGCCTCTTCCCCATATGTTTTGTATATAGATTTATAACTAAGTAGAAGTGTCATTGATATGATTTGCTCTTCAATATGGTTTAAGATCAGCTTTTTTTCAGGTTTTACCTTGAAAATGGATCATATTTTTATATTAGGGAGTGATTGATACTCAATCATGTCCGTTTAGATTCTTATCTCTGATTTTCGTGTTGTTTTGGCAAGAGAATCCGAAAATCCTCTTTGGTTCTGGTTTGGTTCTGGCTTGCCCAGGTTAGGAACTCATCTGCCATGCAGGTTATTGTGTATGTTGATTGCTGTTCAGGTTTTTGTACACTCTGACCATTTTTATAATGAATCCAGCTGCAAGGGTCAAGCTGATCAAAATCATCAGAGATGCCGCAAAAAAAGTCATGATAAAGTTAAATGGATCTTTTAATGTGTATGACCCCATCAGAAGATTGATTCCGAACAGGATAAAAAAAATAGATATAAGAGTGAGGGCTGTTTGAAGAATCCACCAGTAGTATTTCATGTTTGTGTTGCCTTTAAATTTTATAACAGTTGTAAATGTGTAGTCTAAATCAATATTCAGTTTCTTGTAATCTGTCATTATCGAACGTGCATTTATTTAAACTTTAAAAATCAACAAAATATTATGATGTTATAAACCTTGTCAAGGCGTAATTGAATTACTATCATAAGCCATTATGACATTTGCCATAATCATAGCAGTTCTATGAAATTAAGGAAAAAACTATGAAACATTACAGGAAAGAGCTCTGGATTGAAGTTCCTACTCGCCGTGCATTTGTCAACATTACACAGCAAGTTGAGGCATGTTTGAGAGAAAGCGGTATTCAAAATGGTTTGCTGCTTTGCAATGCAATGCATATTACCGCATCAGTTTTTATCAATGATGATGAATCTGGCCTTCACCATGATTATGAAGTTTGGCTGGAGAAACTTGCACCACACGCACCGGTCTCTCAGTACCGCCATAATGGATATGAGGATAATGCCGATGCCCACATGAAACGGCAGATCATGGGACGGGAGGTGGTAGTTGCAGTTACAGACGGCAAACTTGACTTTGGTACTTGGGAACGTATATTTTATGGCGAATTTGACGGAAAAAGAAAGAAGCGGGTGCTTATAAAGATTATTGGAGAGTAGTCATGCTTTTGTTCAAATGATATCCTCTGCATTCGTTTTTTTTTTTTGCAAAAACCGTTATTTTTATGGCTTGTAAGGCTAATAAGCCAATAATGTCTAATTATTAATCATTACAGCATCCTGATATCCACCCTCTTTACCGTTGAGATATATGGATATCAAATTTATTTTTACTAAAATGTGTTTATTAAGGAGATTGTTATGAAAGTGTCAAGATGCGGCTCAAAAAGAAACAGAACAGAAATATATAATGGAGCTGCTAAAGTCGGAAAGCTTATTGGAACTAACTTTAGGCACAAAATGAGAATGAATCTGGCTTGGCTGATGCTGGCAATGCTCTGTTTAACATCAATGCCAGATATCTCTTTTGCCAAATCAGTACCAATGGTGCCGGCAAGTTTCAGTGATATTGCGGACGAGGCAAGACCCGCTGTTGTAAATATACGTACTACAAAAAACATAAGAGGGGGAGGCAGGGTATATAACCATTTTTTTGGCCAGCCTTTTAGTGGGGACGATATGTTCCGCCAGTTTATGGCTCCTTTTATGGAAAAACAGCCGAAAAATTATGAGCAGAACAGCCTGGGTTCAGGGTTTATTGTCAGTCCAGAGGGGTATATTGTAACTAATAACCATGTGATTGAAGGGGCTGACAGCATAAGCGTCAAGATGTATGATAATAAGGAGTATGATGCAAAAGTTG
>JADGBC010000042.1 GCA_015231705.1 Desulfamplus sp.
ATCAAGCTCATCAAGCACATCCAGTTTTGTTATGACAAGCCCAGTTAAACTATTGAGTCTAGCAGCATTTTTCAAAATAACCATATCAAGCCACCCGCAGCACCTAAAAGAGATTACTTCTGTCAGAGAATACGATAATTATCTCTATCTTGGAAGTTTACACAATGATCGAATCGGAAAATATAAGCTGGAGTAGATACTTATGGACACTATTATTATGAATATGTCATGATCAATATAGACTCAAAATCAACATGAAGGATTTCAAAGAAACTATAACTGAAAAGAAGTATAAGATATCACCTTTTCATTAATATGAAGAACCTTCAAAATTTACCGTGGCATTTTTTGAATTTCTTATTGCTTTGACACCAGCAAGGCTCATTACGACCTATCTTAATTGGCTCAAGTAAAAATCCATCAACATAATACCACCTATCATTTTCATAGATAAACTTTGATTTTTCATGCAGTTGTCCATGTCCATTGTTTGTTTGATAAAATGCTGTAAATTCTACATATTCAATATTAGAATCTTTTTTGTCTTTTTCTGTTTCTAATACTTTTAAGCCATGCCATTGAGTATTATTAATTGTTTCTTCAAGGATTTCTTCTTCTTTTTCCTCTCTTTTTAAGGGGTAATGTGTAGCAACAAGATACTTGATGTTTTTAGTACAAAAAGCTGAGTACCTTGACCTCATCAATTGTTCTGGAGTTTGGGGAGTTCTTGTGTTTGAAAGATATGGGAAGCAACACTCATCATAGTTCTTTTTATTGTTGCAATAGCATGTTCTGTTTTGCATTAATAAAATTCCTGGATTGAAAAACTATTTATATTTTCTGTTATTTACAATAGTTAGGTAATTTTTTAAAAGTGGGCTTTATAAACTTAAAACCGTATCAATATGGGTTTTATTAAAATAATAATAGAATCCATATTGAAAAAGATGCCGAATTTGACAAACGTCAGAAAGAAATTCCTGACCCATATTTTTATTTTGATAGTTTCCCTGAAAGGTCGAATGAATTTTCTAAACATGAAGAGACAAGACATAGCAGGGCACGGGAGAGGAGAAAAATAAGACAGGAAAAATAAATTCAGATCAGGGCAAACTTGCATGGTGTCACCCATATGTCACCTGGGCAAAAAAAAGAGTTATAACCGATTGGCTATAACCCCTTGATTTTATTGTGGTACGCCCGAGACGATTCGAACGTCCGACCACCTGATTCGTAGTTGAACATCAAAAGATTAACCTGTTGAAATTATTGGATTTTAAAATTTAAAAGTTGCGTTAAAACACCCTCTAAATGCAACCTATACGCAACCAAATACAACCAGTTGCAGTAACTCATATTACTTTAAATTTTGGTCTAATTTCGACTCAACAATCTTTTTGATTTTGTTCCTGTGTTTTTCGCTATTTTTTTTATACTTTTGATAGGCTGGATTAATTTTTTCATCCCACAAAGTTTGTCCAGACATGTATTTTTTGTCAACATCTCCATCCCAATGCTTTTTGAGTACATGGAGTATTCTTCTACCAATATCTTTTTTCCAACTATTAGAAAAAATCAGATTTTCCGTTGGGCTTTTTGTGTTGCAAAATATTAATTCTGAGTCAATATTTTTTAAAATTTCATATTGATGTCGCCTATGATCCTCAAAGTAAGTTAGGCAATCACTTAACAATAGTACGTTGTATCCTATGAAATTGGGATCATTTGGAATGTTTTTGTACTTTTTTGTGATCTTACCTTTTGTTTTAAATATCTCTTCTTTTTTTAGAAAATTGCGTAAATCCTCTAATTCTTCAATTGCCTTGATATAAAATTCTTCCTCATCAGGAAAAAATATTTCTTTTTTATCAATTTCCAATTGAACGTCATCTAAGTCAGGCATTTTGTCAACAATGTTAGACAGCATGTTCTTCATAGATCGGTAACTGCAGGCCAATAATTCGTTTGAGAGAAATTTCTTTGAAAATTCACCTTGCAAATTAATCTTATTTAAAATTTTTACAAATTCATCAGGGTTTCTAATGGCTCCGACAGCTAATTTTTTGGGAAGTTGTTTAAAGGCATTGATTATTTCTCTATGCACCCCTAGCAGTTCATCAGCTATTACAAAAATTTGATTAAGCAAGATAAGTTCAAAATTCTCATGATCTATATTCGAACCATCAAAGCAATACCATTTATTATCATTTTCGACATGGTTGCTTATCGCTTCTATATCACTAATAAGACCAATGTCATATCTTGATTCTAAAGCCCATTTGCCATTGTTTTCTTTGCTACGATTTATCTTATAGTAATTAAATTCTGATTCTAAAACATAGTCAAATGATATGCACGATAAATGAAACTTAGTTGGACTGCTATAGAAAAATTGACATAACTGATCAATAAAGTCGTGAGTTCCAATGAATATTTTTTTCTTGATGGTCTCAGTGTACAAAAGAAGTGCAAAAGATAACATTACATATTGGTTCATTAATGATTCAAATTTCTGAATATCGTTTTTTTTGTTTAGAAGTTTTTCTATTAGTTCAAATACAAATTTCTTATTATCCTGAATTGAAGCAACGATAAATACCATATCGTTTCTGATTTTTTTTTCAACTTGTTCATCTTGGGTGCCAACATAAGTTTGATCAGCCAGCCATATTTCTACTGTTTGATCAATTGCTTCTTGTATCTCTGAATCAAGAGTGTCTTTTATTTTGTACGACATGAAAAAATCACTAATCCTCTTTAATTCACGCAAATCCTCATCTACATGGTCTTGATTAACTTCAAGTGCGATTTTTACAATCAATCTTGCAGGCCAAATAATAAGTTCTGGTAAATTTTTCTCTAAAGCTGTGATGTTGAATTGAGGATTTTGATTGTCGGCTGAGTGCGGATATACGTCTCTATAGATTTTCCCTAAAGTACTATCGTTGATGACATTTTTCATATTGGTACCATCCTCATAGTATTAGATGAACGAGCAGAGTATTCAAGCCAACTCTACCCAATCTCATTCCTCAGTATCCCATCAACTTCTTTATCATGTATCCCCAGATATCTCATGGTCACTGCCGGACTGGAGTGGTTAAATCTTTTAGCCAGTACCTCAAACCCGACTCCGAATTGTGTCCTCTGGATATAGCCGAAAGTCTTCCTCAGTGTATGGGCTCCATAATTCTCTTTCAGGCCAACCTCATCTGTCCATTTTTTTACCATACTATTTACAGTCTGGATTGTTAATGGATTTTTTCCTTTTCGGCTGGAAAACAGGTAATCATCATCTTCAAGGTCATTGGCATCCAGATACTGCTTGAGCACCTTATATACAGTCTTGTTTATTGCCAGTACATTATCCTTTTGTGTTTTGGATTCCTTGATTGTCAGAGTGTCACCGGCAGACAGATGATTTACCTGCCCCACCTTCAATTTTAACAAGTCTCCGACACGCAGACCATTGTTGATCCCCATCAGGAATAAAAGCTGGTCTCTTGGTCTGTCGTTTAACCTTCTCACAATTTTCTTTATATCCTTCTCACTGCGGATTGGCTCAACTGTAATTCTGGAACCCTTCCTGGGGTGGTTTGGATTCTTTTTGTCTTTTTCCATAAAATAGCCTTTAAATTAAGTATTTATGAAAAAATAGTAGTATAGTTAAGATTCAAAATCAACTCATTTTTTTCATGGTGAGTAGTTTTGAGTCTAAGATGTTGATATGGTTATCTTATTGATTGAGGGGCGAATCCTAACTTTTCGGTAAAAGTTAGGATTGGACTTTATTGAATTATCAGCTTTTAAAAATCAATATTTTGATTTGGTTTTGATATTTCGAATCTTCACTTCCTTCTCCAGGCAATCCTTCTGCTCTTCGGTCGCAATCATCTCATATTTTTTACCCTTTTTTGCAGCCAGAACACATCCGGTATAGGTTTCTGTCAGAACAGGCATGAATTTTTCGACCGACTTACCCAACAGGGTGGTCACAATTAACAAGATGGCTATGATTATATTTACTTTTTTAAGATACTTTAACTACTTTATTATACATAAACGTTATTTACTTGACTTTTTCTTGCTGACTTTGTAAGTATGATCGGTTTTTTATGTTTACTACCAAACAAAATAACATTAAGTCTCAATTATCATACAAAAACAATGCAAATTTTAAACACCGGGAGTTTTGAATGAGAAGAGCCGATATAGACAAAATATTATATACACAACTCATCATTGCCCGCATGGGTGAAAAAGAGCTAATGAACTGGTGGAACACAGACATAGCCTATGAAATGGGTGGAGCAGATTTTTTAAAACGGCTTCTCGGAGATACCCTGGCACCGCTTTCAGCAGGAGAAGGTATTCTAAAAGCAGCACGCTTGAAGGAGTCTCAACTGATAAATGATATGCCTGACAACCAAAATGTCTATACACTGTTCAGACCGGAACCAGATGTGGATATTGCTGTTGAAGAGCGACTAAGGTACTTTAAACGCTATCCAGAAACTCTGCCTGAAGAGATTGCACAAATTCTTGATCCCAAAAAGGACTGGAGACCAGACCAACTTGCGGATTTGATAGAACCAGAAAAAGATCCTGAATCCACTGGATCAAGTTTTGGAAAAGAGGTTCAAAAAACAGTTGGGCTCGGGATGGCTGATATAATAATAAACATGGCGTCAATCGTAAAGAAAAATGAAAAAGGCCGTTATGTTTTGTGTTACTACAGGGAAGTATGAGATGGGTGATCTTCATAAATGCTATCAGATACGTCACTCATCAGCTCTGAACAAGATCAGCGGTCGCTTGCCCGAAGGACGTGAGTTCATAGCCTCATTTGATATATCTTCGTCAGTTGCACAAAATTCCAGGAATGCCTATATAAACCGATGGTACGGAAATTCCAGTGAACAAAAATGCAATGAACTGACACGGCATTTCAGTCAGAGATTTATCCTAACATCTGATAACTTTGCGTCCCTCAGACTATATATGCAAAAGAGATCAGGGCAGGACTTTCCATGGATTAACCATTTCTACATGCTTATGGATGATCCATACTACCGCTGGGCAACAGCCGAATTCATGCCTGAGCGATATCAAAGCGGTTTTACAGAGATTCCAAGATCCCGTTTTGATCAGGAGCTGAAAAATCATCTTCCAGAGACAGTGGGAATCGGCAGTATCGCCAGATATGGACAGAATCTGTTAACAGCTATTCGTGATAATGGTTTGCTGGAGGGAAAGGTCAAAAAGAGCATTGTCAGCCCCGCTCTTTCCGTTCAGACAATGGCATTCATGCTCTATACCCTTTTAGATTCAGGGATGGGAGCCAATGAATTTGATATGTCTCCGTTATTTCTCTCCATACTTAAACCAAGAGAGCTTCTGGTGCCGCTTTTCCATGAAGGAGAACGGCTTGGATACTGGGATTTTACCGGAGATCGTGAAAAAATAAGAGTAAATCTCAATCACCAGGGTCTGAAAAACTGGCTGGAGGAGTGTATTGTATGAGCCTGGAGTATAGAATAAATCTGCTGAAAAATGATCTGCTCAATCCATCAGGGCCGTGTATCAGTACAAACAGAAACTATCCTTTTGCCATTCTCCAGTACCTGCCTTATGAGGAGTTCAAGATGAGAGCCAGACTGATTGAGCTTCTTGACACCCTCAGAAATAAAGGGTGGGTTATTTTAAATGTGGATCTCTTTTCCACTTTTATTGATTACCTCGGTAAACAGGAGGATGGAGAGTTTATTGATGCACTTATAGAGGAAGAGAAACTTCAGTACAAAGAGAGCCGATTCAACCACTCAATGCCCTTGAATGTATTGAAGAATATTCTGGATACCTTCCTGAAAAATCCAGAGGAGTATCCCAAAACGGTTTTTGACAGGATTATGGAAAAAACAGCGGGCAGCGATCCGACAAAAACGGTTATCTTCCTATCCAGAATTGGAGGACTCTATCCATTTTACAGAACCTCATCCCTATTACGCTATTTAGATCATGGCATTCAGGTTCCCACCATTGTACTCTATCCAGGGGAGCACACAGAACAGCACTATCTATCTTTTATGGGAGAGATGGATTCTGACAGAGACTATCGCCCGAGGATCTATTAAGGAGAAAAAATGAGCCAGATCAAAGATCTCTTTTTCAGAGATATTGAAAAAAATATCGCACCAGTCATCTACTTTCATCAACTTGAGCCTGAAATCGCTGCACAGGAGGTGGGAGAGTATATCTTTACCACCCGCCCGTCCTCCCAGGGAAATCAAATGGGTGGTATCCATGAGCAGATGGTCTCCCTGTTAAATCAGATATCCATTGCCATTGAAGAGGGACACAAACTCCCTGCCTCCTGGATTTCCGGCTTTTTTGGCTCAGGCAAGTCCTCATTTGCAAAACTTTTAGGGTTGGCCCTTGATCATATGGCTCTTCCAGATGGAACCACTATGGATACAGCTCTTCTGAAAAGAGATGATACCCCTGACCACAAGGAACTCCATGAAGCATTTGGCAAACTGGGTTCCCAGATAGAGAGTATGGCTGTTCTTTTTGACATCGGAACAGCAGCAAAAAACGGTGAAAGTATCCCCCATACAAGCTACCGTAATATTTTACAGAAGCTTGGATACTCAGTTCATGACGGGGTTGCATACTATGAGCTTGCTCTTGAAGATGAGGGGCGTTACGAGGAGTTCTTAACCCTGTATGAAGAGCAGTACCACAAACCCTGGAGAGAAAAATGCGGTGGTGCACTTGCACCACAACAATTCAGGGCAATATATAAAAAAATATTTCCAGAGCAGGACGACCTTTTGGAGACCAGCACCTTCAGTCTTAACTCCCTCAGTATCCAGAACATAGTATCCAATATATATAAAGCCATAGAGAGACGTGCTCCGGGAAAGACGATCTTTATAGTGGTTGACGAGGTTTCTCATTACATTGACAAGCATAATAACAAGATGCTGGATCTTCAATCCTTTGTTTCAGAGATCGGCGGGCGGGTGAGGCAGGGTAAAAGTCCTTTATGGTTACTGGTTACAGGTCAGGAAAAGCTGGAAGAAGAGAGCAAGGAGTCTGTTCTCTTTAAACTCAAGGATCGCTTTCCCCCTGCACTGCGTGTACATCTGGACAGGGCTAATGTAAGAGAGGTTGTCAGCCGAAGGCTTCTTAAAAAAAAGAGCGGAACAGAGCTGGAAACCCTTGTATCTGACGCTGTTTTAGATCGTCTGAAACTCCATGGATTCGAGTGTGCCAATGTCACAAAAGAGCAGATCATTGAGCACTATCCGCTGCTTCCCGGTCATATATCCCTGTTTATGGATATTACCCAGTGTATCAGGAGCAGATCCACACGTACCCAGAGTGATGCCGGTGGAGTCAGATCAGTCTTGAATAACATCTGGGATCTCTTTAACCGTGAACCCGTAGCCTTGAAGAATCGCCCTGCAGGTACACTGATGACTCTGGATATGCTCTATGACATCATTGGGTCAAGTATTGACAGTGATGTACTGCTGACCCTTCACAAAGCCTTTGAAAAACTCGGAGCTGATACATGGGAAATACGGGTATTAAAAGCCATCGCTCTTCTTGAGATGAATGCAGAACAGCTTCCTGTAGAATTGTCCATTCTCTCATCTCTTCTTTACCCGGAACTTGGTGCTGCATCTGTTGAAGATTATGTAAAAAATGCCCTGGAGACATTAAGCAGGGATAACTGGATTCATTATCAGGAAAAATATGGCTGGCAGGTTCAAAATAATGCAGCCCAGGACTGGAACAGGCAGAAAAGTGAAATCTCCATACCTCCCAGCCGGATTGTTGAACTTATCGTTGATCTGCAAAAAGAGATTATTGCCACGCTCAATCAGCCGACGTTAAAAGGTGCCCGTTTTCCTCTGGAAGCCCGTTGGGGGATAGATCAGAAAATTACAGGGAAAAATGATCCCACCAAGGTAGCCCTCTGTTTCCATTGGGCTGACAATTCAAGTGAAAGAAAGGATCAGGATCGCTGGATAAACCTGAGCAGGCAGCATAAAGGGATGTTTCACTGGGTATCAGGTGATCCCAGTAACCTTGTGAGCAAGGTCAGATATTATGAACGATCAAAAAGAATGATAGACCGTTATAAGGGACAGGGGCAGTTACAGCCCTTGCAGCAGCAGCTCATGTATCAGGAGCAGGCCGAAAGTGAGCGTCTCTGGGAGGAGATTAAAAAGGATTTAAGACAGGTCTGGATTCAAGGGATCTTCTTTTTTGACGGAGACTCTTTTGAAATGGCACAGGCCGGAGCCTCATTTGAGACAGTATTAAAGTCTGAAATAGAAAAAAACATGGAGAAGCTGTTTCATAAATTTTCACAGGGACATATTTCAATAACCGAATCTGACTATAAACAGCTTCTTGAAAAAGATACATCAGGCCTTGGGACTGTTTTTTTTGATGGTGAGGGGGCTCTTGGGATCGCACAGAATGACGCTGGCAAGATCATCTTTAAATGCAGCGGACAGGTACCCAGGGAGATTTTTCAATATTTAGAAGATAGAACCTATCAGACAGGGGAGCAGTTGATCAGATATTTTGGTGCAGACCCGTTCGGTTATTCCGACAAGGTGATCAAATCTTCTGTTCTCGGCCTGTTAAGGGAAGAGCGTCTTCGTATCATTGACAGCAAAAAAAATGAGATCACCTCTATTCAGGACCCAGGGGCAAAATCTCTGTTTGAACAGCATCGGGAGTTCCTTAATGCCGAAATTGAAATCAATAAGGAGACCTCCTTGACAGGAAGGGATCGCACCACACTGCGTAAATTCTTTGAAGATTTTCTGGGGTTGAGCCATGTGGAGAGTGAATCTGATATGCTGGCAGATCTGGTCTTCAAACATTTTCCAGAGTGGAAGGATAAGGTGGCCGAGGTGACCAGCAAACTTGGAAGCCTTTATATTGCTGTGCCTGAAGAGCTTAAAGAGTTTAACAAAGCTTTGACAGCATCTCTTGAAAACCGTCAGGTTCAAAAGACCCTTGAGCGGGTTAAACGCAATCTTGATACTATCAAACATGGTGTTGACAGGGTAAAAGAGATTAAAGGGAGTCTGAATGAAGATACGGAAAAAGAGCTGCGTCAGTTGAAAAACGTCCTGGATGTACATGTAAGGCAACTGGAGCAGGTTGATCTGGTGCCGGAAGGCTCACCCCTTCAAAAAGCCATTTTATCCCTTGAAAGCCACATGAAAGGCAGTGCCCCATGGCGTGGATATGCTGATGTAAAGCCTATGGCAGAAGAGATTGCAGCCAATTATACAGAGGTGAGAAGAAAATATAAGGATCAGCAGCAGAAGGCACTGGATGAGCAGTTGGAACAGATAAAGCTGAGATCTGATTTTGGTGAGCTGGATACAGAAAAGCAACAGGAGGTGTTGCACCGCATCCGCAAGGTGTTTGTGGATGTGGATGAAAATGCAGTGCAGCCCCAGCTCTTACTGATCAAGCAGGCTCCTGACAGAATCGGTGAAGCCACTTCCGAAGCCCACTATTTTATGGATCAACTGGTGAATGAGGCTGCTGCAAATGGAGAAGATGATGAGCCTGAACAGGAGACGCAGAGACCTGCAAAACCAACTCTTCCTGCCAAGCCAAGGGTTCACACCATACGTTCAGGATTAAAAAACAAAATTATCAGTAATAAAGATGAACTGGAGCAGGTTCTTGTCAGATTAAAAGAGAGATGTCTCAAAGAGCTGGATGCAGGCATAAAGGTAAGGTTTGAAGATTAAGAACTGATTTTTATATATGATGAGCTGCATATTCATCAATGAGTCTGCGAATCATTTTTTGATATTGAGTGTTGTATTTTTTTGCCTCTATTTTAAAAAAATCTACACTTTTTTTACTCAAGGATATAGTAATTTTGATTGTTTCATCTTTTAATACAAGTTCTTCCGGAGAAGGTAAAAAATCAGGAATAACCTTGACTCCGTCCATGGGTTCATCTGTGTATGTTATTTTCTTGTTCATAAATTTTCTTTCCCCTTCTCCAGTAACCGGCACCAAAAATTCTTATTTTACCGCTTCTATAAGTAAATCTTACGCTCAAAATACCACTGTTGACTTGTCCAAGACAGTAATATCGTTTTTCATCAGAACTGTGCTTTGTGTCTTCCAGAATCACACGATTATGATCCATAAAAGCCAATTGTGCATCTGAAAAAGATACTCCATGTTTTTCTTGATTAGATTGATCTTTTTTAATGTCCCATTCAAAATGTGTTCGAGTGTTCATGGGGAGAATATAATATTTTTATGGTAATATGTAAATATATTTATATGGTTTTTTATAAGAAAATCTCTGCCATTTCAAGACTTTCATTTCTTTGATTGTAGCGGGGAACCGCCATGTTGGTTATAGAGATAGGCTGGAACAAGAAAGAACTAAATTCAGATATAAGGTTTGAAAAATGAGCAGATTACAGGAAACAACCAAGGGAAATTTTAAAAATTGTGTCAGTGCCATAAGAAACAGGTTGCTGGACGATCTGGAACAGGCTTGCTATCAGCGATACTCTCTGAATGCAAAGGATCGCAAAAAAGTTCAATTAACCTGTCAGGAAAACAGGTGCTATCAAAGGCTCTCTACATGGCTTGAAGAACCTGTCAGACCCCATAAGGAGTGGAAATCCAACTTAAAGGCTCTGGTCAAGGAGCGGGCTTACACCCTGACAAACCGACTGGTTATCCTTATGCAGCTCGAATGCAGGGGCTTGAGAAATGTAAAACTTATCAGTCAGGGCATTGAAAAATCAGCCTTCAGAACCGAGCAGGAGTTTTTTGTAGCCTTGACACAGGGCGATGATCAGGGGTTTGCCTTTATTCTTCAACAGGTGTGGGATCATCTTTCACTGGAGCTTCCTGCACTCTTTTCCTACAACGAGATCCATGAATGTGTCCCCATACCAGGCCCGACATTACTATGGCTGATCCAGCAACTGAATCAAGAAGAGCTTCAAGAAGCTTGGAAGGACGATACAACCCTTGGCTGGCTGTACCAGTATTGGAATGATCCAGATCGCAAGGCTGTGGATGCCAAGCTCAACACCACTTCCGGCAAGGTGGAAGCCCATGAGCTTTCTGACAAGACACAGCTTTTTACAGAACGCTACATGGTCGAATGGTTGGTGCAAAATTCCCTTGGAGCACAATGGCTTGCAATATGTGCAAAGAATGGCTGGGCATCCAGTGCCGAAGAGAAAATTGAAACCCTTAAAACAAGAAGGGCAGAGTGGAATCAAAGAATCTCCAATAAAGAGGTTCCTGAAACCGAGGCCATGCCAATTAACGGTGATGAGGAGTTCTGGAAGTATTATGTACCACAGGATTTAGCCAAAGAGACGATTGAGTCAGCACCTTTCACTTTAGACAAGGTGAAAATTCTTGATCCGGCAATGGGCAGCGGGCATTTTCTTGTTTATGTGTTTGATTTTCTGTGGGAACTTTACCATGATCAAGCACGCCTTCAAGATAAAAAATATCCTCCTGAACAGATCATAGACTGGATATTGAATAATAATCTTCATGGAATTGATATTGATAACCGTGCAGTACAGATCGGTGCGGCAGCACTTTATATCAAGACACAGGAAAAACATCCCGGATATCAGATACAAACCCTGAACCTTGTTGCTTCTGATTTGGGTATCAGCCAGCTTGAAAAAAATGATCCTGCAATTCTTGAATTTGTCAAAACCCTTGAAGATGAACTGAATCTGAACCAAAACATCAGCCTTGAGATTATCAATACACTCAAAGGGGCGGAATATCTTGGCTCTTTGCTGCAAGTGGAAAAAGAGATTGAAAGAATTATAAAACACTTTGATTTTACTATTGTTGATAACATTAAAGAGGTACAGGGAAAAATTTTTCAGGCACTCACCAGCTTTATCAAGGAACACGATCAAGGTGAAGATTTAGGCGTTAAAACATTAGCCGAGCAAATGGGAAAGGGGCTTAGGCTTATTGAACTGTTGGGGCAGAAATATGATGTGATTGTAGCCAACCCGCCTTATTTGGGTATTGCAAAAGCAAGAAAAGAAATCGGTGATGCAATATCAAGCAGGTTCCCTGATTCAAAAACTGACTTGTATGGCGTATTTATTGAAAGAGGAATGCAACTAAGTAATCAACATGCTTTTATCGCTATGGTTACCATGCAAAACTTTATGTTTTTGAGTTCTTTTGAGGAGTTAAGAAATAAAATCATAAGAGAAACAAGAGTGTCCTGCGTTGCCCATCTTGGTGCATATACTTTTCAAGAATTACGTGATCATGCCTTAGCAGTAGCGTTTGTTTTTCAACACGGTTTAAAAAAACAGAATAATCATGGTGTTTATCAACGATATTTGCGTCCAAAAGAGAAATCTGGCTGTCTAATCAATCAACACAACACCTACACCTTCCCCCAATCCCGATTTGCAGAAATCCCCGCTTCCCCCATGATCTACTGGTGGCCTGAAGAGTTTCGTGAGGCTTATTTGAATGCTCCGAAGTTGGGTGAAGTCGGAGAAACAAAAGTAGGGCTTCAAACAGGAAACAATGATCGCTATGTTCGATATTTTTGGGAAGTTGATAAAGAAAAATTGACCCTTGTTAGCCAGCAAGAGGAAGGAGAGGTTAATAATATTTGGTCACCTTATGTTAAGGGTGCCTCTGGGAAAAGATGGTTTCATGGAATTGATGCAATAGTCATGTGGAGTGATGATGGATTAGAAATTAAACATTTTTTTCCTAATGGAGTCAAAAAAAGAGCATCAAGACCCCAATCCATACCATTTTATTTTAAACAAGGACTTGCCTTCAGCTACATTGGCACTAATGGCTTTCTCTGTCGTTTACGAAAATATAAATCCATATTTGATGTATCAGGTTCTTCAATTTTCTGTGAAAACCCTGAAAAAATGCAGGTTATTCTCAGCTCTAATTTGTCAGGTTATGTTTCACAATCTCTCAATCCCACTGTCAACAATCAGGTTGGGGATATTGAGAACCTTCCTGTATTAGACCAGCTTTCAGATTACACCGTATATCTAAAACGGGCAGAATCTCTCTATGACCAGCTTTTTGCATCCACAGAATCCAATCTGGAGTACACTTATAAACACCTGAGTGCAGAAAAGTTTGAGGTGGAAGAGGCTCGTATTCGGGACGAGATTGACAAGGAGCTGCTCCAGCATTTTTCCCGAGAGACCGTTCAATCCATCTATCAGGAGATCGGAGAATCTGTGTTTGATTTTCCACATTGGGACGGTCAGAGGGAATCAATCCCCCAAGATTTTACAGAATCCTATCAAGCCGGAACATCTCTTTTTGACTTAAGCCGTAAATACTGCCTTCACCCTGACAGCCTGTTGAAAATCAAGGAAGAGCTGGGGCTTGTCCATGATGGTCAGAGAAAAGACAAGGCATTTAAACATCTCTCATGGACAATTGGGGTTCTGTTGGGGCGGTTTGATGCCCAGACAGGCGGGTTGGTGGATTTGGCAGATCAGAGAAGACAGGAACAAGGCATCACGCTGGATACAGAGGCACCGCAGGGGCATCCTAATGGACTTTTATATCTGTCTGAGCTTGATGACCATGAAGGCTTTAACCGTGAAGAGCAGCCCAATGTCGGCAATACCTGTTTAAAGACTCTGAGGGAAACTCTTCAATATAAATGGGGTGGTGAAAAGAGTGGTGAACTCTGGGAAGAGATTGAGAATGCACTGGTTTTGGACTGCCGCACAGACTGGACACCTGCCCAACGCTCCAAAAAGAACCTGAATAACTGGATTCGCACTGCTGCATTTGACATGCACTCCTCCATCTATCAGAAACGACCTATCTATTTCCCCCTTGTTTCAGCCAAAAAGAGCTTTTTTCTCTGGGTGAACATCCACAAATGGAATGATGGAACACTTAACAGCATTTTAGCAAATTACCTGAACCCTGATATGTCCCTTATGGAGAATCGTATTAAACGCCTTCGGGAAGAGCGGCACTCCATTAAAGATACACGTCAGCTAAACGCCATGGAAAAAGATATTGCTGATCTGGATAAACTTTTAGATGAGCTCAAAGAGTTTACCGCCAAGGTATCCCAGCTCTCCACAAGAGGCCCTGCCCCATCTGTTCAAGAGGTGGAAGCCCCATATATTATGGATCTGGATGACGGTGTTATGGTCAACTCCTCAGCACTCTGGGAACTGGTTTTGCCACTATGGAAAGAGCCTAAAAAATGGTGGATTTCCCTTTTTGAACCCAAGGGGAAAAACGACTTTGACTGGTCTCACCTTGCCATGAGGTATTGGCCTGACAGGGTAATGGAAAAGGTGAAACAAGACCCATCTCTTGCAGTGGCACACTCTGATTATGGAGTACATAAAGGCCGTGATCTCTTTGAGGAACTGCACCCTGAAGCTGCACAAAAATGGAATGCACAGCAGAACAGACTGCAAGAGACAGAGCAGGAGCTTGATTTATAAATGGGATCTATTGTCGATGTCGAGGTTAAACCGCTTATCAGCCATTTTGAGGAACAGGAGCTGGATTTATAAATGGGAGCCATTGCCGAGCATATCAAAAGAAAACTGGAACAGGATCTGCGTACAAAGGGTTTACTGGTCTGGCTGGATAAGGAGAATCAATTTACTCCTCTTGTGGACACATGGATTGAACAAAAAAAAGAGGGTCTGTTTCATTACGATATATTTGCCTTTAGAGGCTCATTTCTTGAGCTTATGGTAAAGAGCCAGGAGGTACTTTCGGGCAGGGATATACCCAAGTGTGTCATCCATATGCCAGGATTTAATGAGCAGGAGATTAAAGAGACTCCGGTACTTGAGGCGTATAAGGCAGGACAGCGTTGGCGGGTCTCTCTTGATACCATGATTCGGGAGGTTGCCCAGGGGCGGCTGTCGGAAGATCAGACGCAGTTCCTTTTATCAAAACAGGAGTTGACCCTTGCCGAGGCAGAGACATTTATCAGCAACCAGGAGGATATCCCTCTTGAAATCAAACGGCTTTTGACCAAGTATGGGGAAGATGGATTTGTTCTTGAATTTATCAAAAATCCTGCCCAGATCAATACAGAACTCTGCCTGCCGCAAGAGCACTGTTTCCCCCTTCTACTGGCCTATTTCCATACACTGGTGGGGCTGGATGAACAGTGGCAGCATGACTGGAACCAGAATCAGGTTGACTGCTCACATCCGGACGATCAGGCTGACCTTCTGGTTGGCTATCTTATGGCTATGGAGTTTGTTCACGATTTAAAGGATGATCCAGGGTCAGAGCGATTGATGCGGTTAAAGAAAAAACAGAGAGAATATGCAAAAAAATCAACTGCCCTGCTCCATGAACTGAGGGAAAACGATCCTGAATTTTATATTAAATGGGCAGGACAGATTGAGGCGAACCTGACCCATGAGGAGTGTTCACAACGACCCGCAGCTTTAGGTGATCAGGATACGTTTCGTTTTGAGGCAGATATTTTTTTAAAGGAGGTCATGACCCTGCTTGATCAGGGAAGATGGGACGATGCACTGGAACTTGCAGATGCCCGCCTGCCAGGAAGAAAAAAAAAGGATATCTCAAACAGCTTCTGGCTTAAGCAGGATCGTAAAAGGCTCTGGCTCTGGGAGTGGATAGAGGTCGCCTCCCGACTTGGAATGAAATCATCTCTTATAAAATCACAAGTTCAAGATCTGAGTCCTGAATCCCTGAACCATGAGGAGCTTACAACTCTATATGCTGACCAGTGGTGGCAACTGGATCAGATTCACAGACACTTTTCATCACTTTCAGAGCGTTATCAATCAACACACTCAGACCTGCACATCAATGCGTTTATCGAGATCAGGAAAAACCTCCATACCCTGTATCGAAGCTGTATTGACGCACAGTCCTCTTTATGGAACCATCTTTGCCAGTTGAAGGGTTTTCTCCCGACAAAAGCTCTTCAACAAAGATATTTCTTTAAAAACTGGGTAAAACCTCTACTGGAGAAGAAAAAGAAGACTGCCCTGTTCTTTGTGGATGCACTCCGTTATGAGTTGGGTAAAGAGCTGGTGCAGGAGCTGCAACCTGTCTGTGCAAGACAGGATATAATATCTACCATGCTGGCAGAACTGCCCACAATCACATCTGTTGGCATGAATGCCCTTATTCCGGTGGTAAAGGATACAAAGATTTATCCTCTCTATGATAAAAAAAGTGGTATCACAGGGTTTCAGGGTGGAGAGCGGCAGGTGAAAACCCCTGAAGATCGGCATAAAACATTACAGGAACATGCAGGTGTTGAGACATCCTGGATTACGTTGAGCGATCTTCTCTCATTTACAGATCGGAAACTCAAAAAGATTATAGACAAGGAGCTTATGGTTGTAACTGCCCTTGATATTGACCAGATGGGGGAGTCAGGGGCTATGGCTTATGGTGTTGACTACTTTGAAAACGGGATGGCACGTTTAAAGACAGCTGTGATCAAGCTCAAGGAAAACGGGTATGAACAGTTTATTGTTACTGCTGATCATGGATTTATTTTAGGAGATGAATCCCTTGAAACCGGAAGGGCAACAAAACTGGAATGTGTTGAACGAAGATATGCCTATGGATCTGAAAGAAACAGTGAAAATCTTGTCTCTGTCAGTTTGAGTCAGTTGAACTATTCAAGTCGTGGAAAAGAGAATTTCTCAAACCATGAAGAGACAAAACAGGGTGCCCATGAAGAAAAACATGGCTCCATTCGTGAAAAAGAGAACTTCCTTGTTTTTGAACGGACAACCCATCTGCTTGTTAACCAGAGCAGAACCGGTTTCTATCACGGCGGAAATAGTATTCAGGAGCGGTTGGTACCGGTTATATCCTTTGCACTTACAAAAGAGCTGCCTGACAATTCAGGCACGTTTGAACTGACCATTCAAAAGAGACCTGATGCTCTGGGATTTCACAGGATCGGGGTCTTGCCTCTATCCAGAACTCCAGGATTTTTTTCAATTCCCCATGTCGAGGTTCAGATGTTTTCTGATCAGGATATCCTTGTAGAGATAGGTGATATTGTCGGAGCACAACGAAAGGGAAACATTCTGACCCTGCCTCTGGATCGAGAGTCAGAGATCTATTTCAAGCTGAGTAAAGGGGCTTGCTCAAAGGCCCAGATATATTTTAAGGCAACTCAACAGAGAGTGTTACTGACCAACTCTGAATATTTTGAATATTTTGAGGTGGAAAATTATAGCCTTGATACTGAACAGGAGAGCTCTAAAACAAAGGCCCGGAAGGTAGCCGCAGCTTCCACTACTTATCCTGATACGATTCCCCAGGAGTTTCATGCAGCACTTGCCCACCTTGAAAAACATGGCTCTTTAACAGAGAAATTCCTGGTCAATACACTGGGCAATGACAGCATTGCTGCAAGAAAAGGACGGCGTTTTGCCAATAAAATAGGTGAATGGCTCAAGGAACTTCCATTTGATGTCTGTATAGTGCAGACTCCGGAAGGCAAAGAGTATCGTAGAAAATAGTGGATAGAAATTGTAATCTACCCAGGGCTGAACCCCGGGTTTTACGGCCTGAAGGCAGGAATATAAAATCATGAATGAAACAGAGCATGTATTTGAAAGGCTCAGAAGCGGCACTGTACCGGAAAAAGGGCTGGACAAATTTGCTGTAGGTATAGACAATCCCCTTAATGAGATCAGGCGTCAGTTCAGGATGATATCTTCGGGTGAAGGGGCATTCAAGTTTCTCAGGGGAGGCTATGGCTGTGGCAAGACCTTTATGAGTCAGTACACCCTTCTTGAAGCCCTGAAAGATGACTTTGCAGTATCGTTTGTGGTTGTATCTCCAAATGACACGCAATTTCATAAATTTGATGAAGTGTATCATCGTATTGTCTCGGGACTAAGAACACCCATGGCTGCAAGTGGGGCTCTGGAGGATGCTATTGACAGGTGGATCGCACGTATCGAGGATCGGCTGACAGATGAGATCGGTGATGATGCAGATGATTTTGATGAACAGGTAAAAATTCGTTTTGAGTCTGAATTGAGTGAGCTGACCAAAGAGGCTACTGGCAATGAGTTTATCAGTGTACTGAAGGCCTATTTTGATGCAAAGCAGGAGGGGGACTATCAAGCGGCTTCCAGCCTTATCTCCTGGATCAGTGGTTCTAAAAATGTTGCAGCTTCAGCAAAAAAAAGGGCTGGTATCAAAGGAGAGATCTCCAGTGCGTCTGCTCTTTTATATCTCAAAGGGATTTTAAACATTATCAAAAAGGCAGGCCATAAAGGGCTGGTTATTATTGTTGATGAGCTGGAGACCATCTTGAGGATGAGAACAGATGTCAGAGGCAAATCCCTTAACGGTCTCAGACAGATAATTGATGCAACTAAAGATTTTCCAGGCATGTTATGGGTTTTTACAGGAACAAGGGAATTTTTTGACAGCAAGAAAGGGGTGTGCGGACTGGAGCCACTCCATGACAGGATCAAATTCATCAGTTCCGGCGGATTTGTCAGCCCCAAACAGCCACAGCTTGAACTCAAGCCCTTTGATAAACAACGGCTGAAGGCTGTGGCTTTAAAGCTTCGTGAGATATTTCCATGCAGCAATAAGAGCAGAATCCAGAATCTGGTGGATGATGCGTTTTTAGATTCTTTATGTGATAGTGTTACAGAAGGATTTAAAGGGGATGTGGGGGTCATTCCGAGGCAGTTTTTAAGGGAGCTGATTACTGTACTGGATCTGGTGGAAGAGCATGATGGTTCAGATGGGGGAAAAGAGTATATACCGAAGGAGGTATATAACTTTTCATCCAATGGACTCTCCGAGGAGGAGCAGTGCATTGTTCATGGCAACACCCTTCTTGATGGCAATACCTTTCTTGATGGCAACACCCTTCTTGATAAGAATACTCTTTCCAGCACTGATGAAAATTCAGACTCTGGATATGAAGTTCAGGAGTTGGAGTGGTAAATAGATGAAAGCCTTTGCCCGTTTTGACCCGTTACTTCAGGAGAAGATTGTTCACTGTCTTGGCTGGAGCAGACTCAGACCTGTTCAGGAGTTGGCTTCTGATGCCATACTGGACGGGAACAACTGCATTATCCTTGCCCCTACCGCAGGAGGAAAGACAGAGGCTTCAATGTTTCCTGTACTTTCAGGGTGTTTAACAAACCAGGAACTTGGAATGCGGGTACTCTATATCTGTCCTACAAAGGCTTTAATCAATAATCAGGAGCAGCGGCTGGGAGAGTATGCCTCCATGTTGGGTTTAGGGGCATTCAAGTGGCACGGTGATGTAAGTGCTGCAAAGAAAAAAAAGTTTCTCAAAGAGCCATGTGAAGTTCTGATCACCACACCAGAGTCCCTTGAAGTGATGCTTATCTCCGCCAGTGTTCCAAAAGCCAGGCTTTTTCAACATCTTAAATATGTCATTATTGATGAGATACATGCTCTGGCCTCCTGTGATCGGGGCAACCATCTGATATCTGTTCTTGAAAGGATAAGAGCCTATTGCGACAATGATTTTCAGAGAATAGGTCTTTCTGCTACAGTGGGAAATCCGCATAAGATACTGGAATGGATTCAGGGCAGTTCCAAAAATCCTCAAAAACTTGTTGATCCTCCAAAGCAACCAGGCAAAAAAAGTATTGAGATAAACCTGACAGAGGAACCTGGTCAATTAGTATCGCAAGTATCACATGCAGTTCATGGGATAAAGAGCCTTCTGTTCTGTGAGAGCCGCAGCCTGGTTGAAAAGATCTCCAGCAGGCTAAAGCAATGGGGAGATACTATCTATGTGCACCACTCCTCCTTAAGCAAAGAAGAGAGAGAAGAGGCTGAAAACAAGTTTTATAAAGGAACTAATGCCTGTATTGTCTGTACCTCTACCATGGAGCTTGGAATTGACGTGGGTGATCTGGATAAAGTGCTTCAGGTGGATTGCCCTGCAACAGTATCGTCTTTTCTTCAAAGGATGGGCCGTACAGGCAGGCGTTCCGGCAGTGTTGCCAATACCACGTTTTTTATTGAACAGGAATCCAGGCTGCTACAAGCCATTGCTATAGTTGAACTGGCAAGAAGTAACTGGGTCGAGAATGTAAAAACTCATACTCAGGTCTGGCATATTCTTCTTCACCAGATTATGGCCATGTGCCTTGAACGAGGGGCAGTAACACCCACCCTGCTTTGGGATCAACTCCATCACGCCTATTGCTTCTCTGAAATAAGCAGGGAGAAGTTCAATCAATTTATTGCCTTTCTTTTAAGTATGGATTTTCTCCATGATGATGGCAGAATGTACTCTCTGGGTTTAAAAGCAGAAGAGGTTTTTGGAAGAAAAAATTTCATGGAGATCTATTCTGTTTTCAGCACCCCGATGGAGTTCAAGGTTATAGGTCTGGCAGGTGATATTATCGGTACCCTGCAATGGGACTTTCTTGAAAAACTTCTGGAAGAGAGTTCAGCCTTCTACCTTGCCGGAAAAGCATGGCTTGTTGATCGAATAGAGTGGAATACAAAATGTGTAAAGGTCATCTCTGCACCTGCAGGAAAAATTCCTAAATGGGGTGGTATATCGCCTAACTTTTTGAGCTATGAGATATGCCGTAAAATGCGGGATATCTTGGTCAATGAAGAGGACTATTCCTACCTTGATTCAGAATCCCAAAAAATACTGGAATTGAAGAGAGTTGATCAACAGGCATTGCTTTCGAGCAGTTATGCTCCTATAGAGCATGATCAAAAATGGTTTATCTGGTGGACATGGGCAGGCGGTAATATAAATAGTACGCTCCGTGCAATCTTTACAATAGAACTGAATGCTGATGCACAGGCGACCAATGAATATGTCAAGGTCAAGGTTAGCAGCGACCTTTTAACATTTAAGGATTGTCTGGAAACCATAAAAAAAATTTCCTCTCCCCATTACTGGAATAACCCGGAACTGCTGAGCATACTTTACACAATGGTTCCGAATTACCATTTGAGTAAATTCCAGCCCTATCTGCCTGAAGAGCTTAGATTGAGGTTAATCGCTGAAACAATATTTGATGTTGAAGGGACTCTGGCATTTTTGGATTTATGTCAACAGACGTACACAAACTCTCATAACAACTTTGAGCATACTATAAAAACTGCTGATAAAAACATACCACCGGAGTCAGTTGTACCAGATCTTGATTTGTCGTCTGTAAGAGACTTTAAGAGTCAGATAGAAATGGATAAATATTCAGAGTAAAAAATGTTGATTATTTGAATAGAAATTGCGAATGAGGAGTACCGTGAGTTCATCAGATTTACTTAATAAAAAAGATGAATTGATCCGACTGTTCAGATCAGATGGAAGATGGGTGAAAATACCTCGCTCCGGCCGTGCCGGTTATACAAATAAGTTTTAGACTGATATGTTGATGTGTGCTATTTTATCGATAAATTACAGAGTACTGATACTTTTAAAATAATCTTGATAAGATGAGGTAGAATAATGGAGATAAATTTATCTATGATAGAATGTTTGAGACAAAAAAAAATTTTTATTATGGTTATTTGGGTTCTTAATTGGAGTCTGTTAGCTTGTATTGTTCCAATATTAATAAAATCAGAAAACAAAGCCGCTCTTTCTGGAGCAATATTTCAACTATTTGGTATTATTATTATTGTAATGGAAACATATAACACTTTTAAGCTATTTAATAAGATTAAAAGCAAACAAGATATTGTTATTGAAATACCTCCGTGTGAATTAAAATTAGAGTGTAACCTTGATGGCTGCGTAATGAACTTTAACGATACCCCTGAAAATCAAAGTAAAGCCTTGTTAGAAATAATGTTTAATGAAATTAAAAAACTTAAAAATAGCTTTGATATAAAAATAAAAAAATCTCAAGAAGAGATACTTACGCAGTTTAACACAGATATTAAAGAGTTGAAAAAAATAAACGAAGATATAGATTTGGAAAATAAAAAACTAATAAAATCTGCTACCGTTGGTAATATACAATGGAGTATTGTAAGTTTAGCATGGATGGCAACAGGCATTGTTTTAACATTAAAATAATTCTGGTTATAACGGGCATTATGTGAACTTTTCTTGTAATTTGAAAAGTTTGGTTTACCAAACCCTATGACGGATTTCTTCCCAATTTGCGCCACATCGGTGGTTGAGAGAAGTGTCAACATGACCTGAATTATCGAGATATTCAGTACGTACCAGACTTATCCCTGCTTGGCAACAGGCTCGAGTTCGAAAGAACGGGGGGAGTGTAGCATGTCTGGGTAAAAGGCGATTGATGGAGAAATTATCTATCCTATAGGGTCGTCAGCGTGAGGCTTATATGGTTAAAGCTATACTGCTTAAACTCTAATCCTGTGATTTACGGGAAGATAGTGTCACATGATAATTCAAGTGGCATTTCAGCACATATCATGATGAACATTTGGCATTATGATACTCGATTGTCTGACACACTGGAAATGAATGCCAGTTAAAGGATGAATGGAGAACCTAAGTAAGCCGCTTCTTTGCTCAACCATAAATGTGGGATTGCCTAAGTTGGCGAGTCTTTTATATTTGTCCGCCAATATGGTAACGGAGTCGTCGTATTATGCAACGTGATGTCTTAACAGACATTGCAGGTAGCCTTCAGATTATGAACGGCTACACCGGCAAGGGTATAAATAGACAGTAATGTCGATGAAAGCCGACTGCCTGGGCAGAAGGACGGCAGCTTTATCTCCAACCAATGACTGAAAGGAGGGTAGTGAATGCTATCTGACATAACAAGTAAGAAATTGGAAGGAATTCGTAAATGTGCCAAGTCGGAAAGGTTACCCGACTGGAGATTTAAGAATGATAAGGTGGAAAGCGTAGTGCATTGAAAGGTGCATGCTGCGTTTGGGAGGGGGGCAACGGATTGCCAATGAAAATTGGAATCACGTGCCCTACCTCACTTGTGCCACATCGGTGGTTGAGAGAAGTGTCAACATGACCTGAATTATCGAGATATTCAGTACGTACCAGACTTATCCCTGCTTGGCAACAGGCTCGAAGAGTTCGAAAGAACGGGGGGAGTGTAGCATGTCTGGGTAAAAGGCGATTGATGGAGAAATTATCTATCCTATAGGGTCGTCAGCGTAAGGCTTATATGGTTAAAGCTATACTGCTTAAACTCTAATC
>JADGBC010000043.1 GCA_015231705.1 Desulfamplus sp.
TGCCCAGACAGTTGTTCATAATGGCAAAGCAGATATTGTTGTGGCATTGCAGCTCTCTCTTGAAGCTATAAACGGGATCATGCAGAGCCGTGAAGGTATGGGGAAAACAGGTGAAACCTATCTGGTTGGAGAGGATAAACTGATGAGATCAGACTCTTTTTTAGATCCTGAAAAACATTCAGTAAAAACCTCTTTTGCAAAACCTTCAGAGGGCAGTGTCAACACTGATGCAGTAAGAGACAGTTTTGAAGGCAAACAAGGAGCTGAAATAATCATGGACTATAATGGCAACCCTGTGCTGTCAGCTTTTACACCTGTTAAAATATATGACACAACGTGGGCCATGATGTCTGAAATTGATGAAGCAGAAGTCAAAGAGCCCATTAATAACCTGATGAAATCCCTTTCAATCATGGCACTTATACTTGCTGCCATTGTTGCTCTGATCGCTTTTTTTGTTGCCATGAGTTTTGTCACTCCTCTTTTAAAAGGGGTATCGCTTGTTGAAGCTGTGGCAGATGGAGATCTCAATGTAAATGCCGAAAGTGACAGAAAGGATGAAATTGGCAGAATTTCTGAAGCCCTTAATAATATGGTGATGAATCTCAGGAAAATAGTCTCTGACGTTAAATCCTCTGCAAACAATGTAGCCAGCGGAAGTCAGGAGCTCAGTGCCACGGCAGAGCAGATGTCTCAGGGTGCAACTGAGCAGGCCGCCTCGGCAGAAGAGGCCTCCTCTTCAATGGAACAGATGTCAGCAAATATAAGCCAGAACGCAGAAAATGCCCAGCAGACAGAACGTCTTGCAATACAAGCTGCAAGTGATGCTGAAAAAGGTGGACAGGCTGTTGCTAAAACAGTGACTGCCATGAAATCCATTGCTGAGAAGATTTCAATTATTGAAGAGATCGCAAGGCAGACAAACATGCTTGCTCTTAATGCAGCTATTGAGGCTGCCCGTGCCGGTGAACATGGAAAAGGTTTTGCTGTTGTTGCAGACGCGGTGAGAAAACTTGCAGAGAGAAGCCAGGCCGCAGCAGGAGAGATAAGTAATCTTTCCGTGACAAGTGTGCAGATCGCAGAGGATGCAGGTGCAATGCTTGACAAAATTGTCCCGGACATTAAGAGGACGGCAGAACTTGTGCAGGAGATAAATGCTGCTTCAAGTGAACAAAATTCAGGTGCCGCACAGATAAATCAGGCACTGCAGCAGCTTGATCAAGTGATTCAACAGAATGCTTCAGCTTCAGAAGAGATGTCAGCAACCTCTGAAGAGCTGTCATCACAGGCTGAAAATCTGCTTGATATGATCAATTATTTTAAAGTGGATCACTCTCATGATGCAAGGCATAAGGGTGATCAGGCTAAACACCCTGACATTCATGGAAAAAGCCCTGAAAACCATCTAAAGAGTGGCACGATCAGAAAAAAAACGATCACAAATATTGTACATAGTTCTAAAAAATCCAAAGGCGATGGAATCCATCTGGATATGGACGGTATGAGTCAAGGAAAAGATTCTTTAGATGATGAGTTTGAAAAATATTAATCAGGCCGTGACAGATTTGGCAGTGGTTGACCAAATTTTATCACCAAAATTCGTAAACGGGTTTATTGAGTGATGTGATTTAGAGAGGATTCAACATGAAAATAGCAGACATAAAAATTGGAACCAAACTTTACGTAAGTTTTACTCTTGTAGTTCTTATTTTTGCCGGCATAATAGCTTACCAGGTTTTTCAAATGCATCAACTGGGCCAGATACAGGATGCAGGTGCGAAAAGAGCGGAAGACTCCATTTCGGTTTTCAGTATCAGAGAGCATTTTGGTGATGTCTATTCAGTTGTAGCAGATGCCATTATCAACCGGAACATGGAAGAGACTGTCAAAAACCTTGATCAGATTAAACAGAAAGCTAATACAGATATTACTATGTTGTATGAATTGGTGGATACAGCCGAGGAGAAGAGCTGGGCCGCCGAGTTTGAAAAAGAGTACCGCGGTTATCTTGATCTGTTTGAAAAGCAGATGCTGCCGATTCTGCTTAAAGGTGATTCCGTAGAAGCCCGCCTGAAGGATGCTCTGGAAATAAAGAAGATCGCCCAACGTGCTGATGGAGTCTATCCTGTGGTTGCAGACGCTGTTATCAATCGCGATCTTGAAGCTACCAGAAAAGAGTTTGAAGTGTTAAAAGAGCAGGCTGTCAAAGATATAGCGTCGGTTAAGAGGCTTGTGGATACAGACATCGAAAGGGCTGCCGCTGAAAATTTCGCCACACATTATGGCAATTATCTTGGCCTGTTTGAAAACCAGATGCTGCCGATACTCTCCCAGGGTGACTCTGCAGATATGATCCGCATCAGGGCTCTGGATGAGGAGATCGACAAGATGCGTGAAGCTACACTCAAACCTCTTGATCAGATCAACGCCTCACTTGAGAACGAGGCACTGGCAGTATCTAAGGACGAAGCCAGAATCAGGGAGCTGGACGGTCAGATAGATCAGATCAGAGATGCTGCCGGAGCGATGATTTTCAAAATTTTGGAGTCGTTGAAAGCTGAATCTGTTGAGGGGGATAAGCTCTATGATGCCATTGCAGCACAGATCAGGACAGTCTCCATCTCAATTGCTCTTGCGGGAATTCTTCTTGCTCTGCTTTTTGCATGGCTCAGTACGCAATCAATAACCCGTCCAGTCAACGCCTGCCTTGAGGCTGCCAATAAAATTGCCGCCGGTAATACAAATGTTGAACTGGACTCAACAAGAAAAGATGAGCTTGGCATTCTTCAGGCAGCCATGCACAGGATGGTAGAGGCAATAAACGCCCTTATAAAGGATGCCACCATGCTTTCCGGGGCAGCAGTGGCAGGAGAGCTTTCAACCCGTGCCGACGCCTCCATGCATAAGGGAGATTTCGGCAAGATTGTCTCTGGTGTCAACGGAACTCTTGATGCGGTTATAACTCCTTTGAATGTAGCTGCAAAATATATTGAACGCATCAGTGTAGGGGATCTGCCCCCAAGAATAACCGAAGAGTATAAAGGTGATTTCAATAGCATCAAAAACAACCTCAATCTTCTTATTGACGCAATGAGCAAAGTGACAGAGGTTGCTCAAACCATGGCGAAAGGTGACCTGATGGTTAATGTTCAGGAGCGTTCGGCGACAGACAAGTTGATGCAGGCACTCAATTCCATGATTAAAAATCTTAAATCAACTGTTGGAGTAGCTGAAAAAATTGCTACAGGCGATCTGTCCGTCAAAGTTAGTCTGCTTTCGGAAGAGGATTCACTTGGCCAGGCACTGAAAAAAATGGTTGCGGATTTAAAAGATGTTGTGATGGATGTCAGATCCACAGCAGACAATGTCTCTTCCGGTGCCCAGGAGATGAGTTCAACAGCACAACAGATGTCCCAAGGGGCTTCAGAACAGGCCGCGTCGGCAGAAGAGGCATCTTCCTCAATGGAAGAGATGTCAGCCAATATCAGCCAGAACGCTGAAATATGCTGGCTCTCGGAAAGACTTGCAATACAGGCTGCAAGTGATGCTTCAAAAGGTGGGGAGGCCGTTGCTAAAACGGTAACTGCCATGAAATCCATTGCGGAAAAAATTTCTATTATTGAAGAGATAGCAAGACAGACAAATATGCTGGCTCTCAATGCTGCAATTGAAGCTGCCCGTGCAGGTGAACATGGAAAGGGATTTGCCGTGGTTGCGGACGCTGTCAGAAAACTTGCAGAAAGAAGCCAGGCTGCGGCAGGAGAGATAAGCAATCTGTCAGTTAGCAGTGTTCAGATTGCTGAAGATGCAGGTTTAATGCTCGCAAAGATTGTTCCTGACATCAAAAAGACTGCTGAGCTTGTTCAGGAGATCAATGCCGCATCCAATGAACAGAACTCAGGTGCTATGCAGATCAACCAGGCACTTCAGCAGCTTGATCAGGTTATTCAGCAGAATGCCTCGGCATCAGAACAGCTCTCTGCAACTTCTGAGGAACTGTCATCTCAGGCAGGTAACCTGCTTGGTATGATCAACTATTTTAAAGTTGATGAAGATCATGGCGATGGTAAGCAAAAAGGCAGAGGTAAACAATCTCAAGGTCATGCAAGGAGTTCAGAAATCCATACAAAAAATTCTGAGAACCATCTAAAGAGTGGCACGATCAGAAAAAAAACGATCACAAATATTGTACATAGTTCTAAAAAATCTCAAGGTGATGGAATCAATCTGGATATGGACGGTATGAGCCAAGGAAAAGACTCTTTAGATGATGAGTTCGAGAAATATTGATGACGGTTGTATTGAAAGAATGACAGGTTGGTGATTCAGGATTTTAAGGATCCCGATAATTTCATCCAGTACATCCTTTTATCTCGATCATCCTGATTCAGATAGTCGGAAAATGTTAAATAATGGAGTTATATTATGCGTAAAATGACAAAGACTACTATGTTGATCATGATTGTGATGCTTGTTCTTGCTTTTGTGATGAATGTTCACACATCATCTGCTGCAAACAAGAGTGATTCCCACAATGATAGGGTGATAGAAAAGACATTTAACGAAAACCAGAATAATTTTAATCAGAATTTTCAGTCGGAGGAAAATGCTGAAACTGCGGGGCATAGCTTTGTCCAGAGCTACTGGAAGCTGATTGCGGGAAGTGCCGTTTTCATAGCACTGCTTGTCCTGTTTCTATTGAAAGGATCTGACCTGCTGAAAATGGTAAATATGAGAAAACAGGTTATTTTCACAATATCTATGCTGATCCTCATGATGATAATAAGCTCTGTTTTTGCTGTTATTAAAGTTAATATCATTGGAACTCAAATAAAAGAGATCGCAGACGAAGATATCCCTTTAACCGAGCTTATAACTGAAATTACAACGAATCAGCTCGAACAGGCCATCTGGTTTGAGAGAATGCTCAAACAAGGAGAGATGGTTGAAAGGATTCCGGAGGCAATCATTGATCTTGAAAATTCAAAAAAAGAGTACTTGGAACATTCTGTGCTGGTTGAGAAAAAGATACAGGAGGGGGAGCGTGTCGCCAAACGGGCAAGCATCAAGGCTGACTCTTTGCAAACAAGAAATGAATTTGAAGATATATTCGCCCATCTTCAAAAAATAGAAGAGAGACATAAAAAATATGAAGAGAGTGTCTTGAATGTCTTTTTGCTGCTTAAAGAGCATCAGCTAGTAAAGGCCGAGGAGTTGTCTGAAGAGATCGAAAAGAAGGAAAATGAGCTTAATAAGGAACTTGAAGATTTTTTGATTAAAGTTGAGAATTTTACCGCAAGGTCGATTGGAATTGCAAATGATGAGGAAAAAAATACTCTGCTTGGGATAATAATGTTGTCATTAGCATCTGTGCTGTTCGGTTCCTTGATCTGTATAATGCTTCTTAAAAACATGCGTCAGGTAGTGGACAGCATTTATGGAAGTGCTGAAAATGTGGCTGCCGGGAGTCAGGAGATGAGTGCAACTGCCGAGCAGATGGCCGCGGGTGCTTCCGAGCAGGCAGCTTCTGCAGAAGAGGCTTCGGCCTCAATGGAACAGATGACGGCCAATATTGTGCAGAGTGCGGATAATTCTCAGCAGACACAGAGAATTGCTGTACAAGTTGCTGAAGATGCTGTCAAGGGGGGCGAAGCTGTCCAGAAAACCGTGACTGCAATGAAGCAGATTTCTGATAAAATTTCAATTATTGAAGAGATCGCCAGGCAGACAAACATGCTTGCATTGAATGCAGCCATTGAAGCTGCCCGTGCAGGTGAGCATGGTAAAGGGTTTGCTGTAGTTGCAGATGCTGTCAGAAAACTTGCTGAAAGAAGTCAGACTGCGGCAAGTGAGATCAGCAATATATCCTCATCCAGTGTTCATATTGCGGTTCAGGCGGGTGAGATGCTTGCAAAGATAGTGCCTGACATCAGAAAAACAGCAGATCTGGTTGAGGAGATCAATGCGGCCGCAAGTGAACAGAAGACCGGAACCGAACAGATCAATCAAGCCTTGCAGCAGCTTGATCAGGTTATCCAGAGCAATGCTGCTGCTTCGGAAGAGATGTCATCCACATCAGAAGAGCTTGCCGCACAGGCAGAGACGCTCAAAAGTGCCATCAGTTTGCTGGACAATATTACTAATGACTCTGGCTCTCGTAATAGAAAAGGGAGAAATGATGATTTTTCTGTTTTAAAGGATGACATAAGACACCAGAACTATCAGAAAAAAGAGATTCGTAGTTCTGGAGGCCCCAGAAAACAAAATTTTGAGATAAAGCCGCACATGAAAAGACAACAAGTTGAAACTAATATCCCCCTTAAAAAAGGTGGGGTTAATATCAATATGCAGGAGAGTGAATCTCAGTATGACAGGCTGGATGATGAGTTCGAAAAATATTAATTGATAATTCAGCAGTTTCAACCCAGCGGTAATTTTACGGCAAAAGCAGATAAAAATTTATGACAACTTCATATTTACAAAGCGACTCCATAGCACCTCTTTCGATTGAAACCTTCAGGGATCTTGGTAATTTTATCCATTCTAAGATTGGAATTAAAATGCCGGATGCCAAAAGGAACATGGTTGAGTCTCGTCTGCATAAAAGGTTGATCAATTTGAACATGAGAAGCTATAAAGAGTATTGCAACTATCTTTTTAGCCCTCAGGGAATTGAAAGGGAGCTCCCTGAATTTATCAATCAGATAACAACCAATAAGACAGATTTTTTCAGAGAGCCTGACCACTTCAAGTTTCTTATGGAAAGGGCATTGCCTGATATTGTAAGCAGCTTAAAAAATAGTGGCAGGAATAAAATTTCATTGTGGTGTGCGGCCTGCTCCAGAGGGCACGAACCATATACAACAGCCATGATTTTGAGCGAATTTTCAAGAAAAAACCCAAGGGCTGCATTAACTTTTTCAATCCTTGCCACTGATATTTCAACACAGGTTCTGGATGTGGCAAAAAAAGCTGTGTACAGCCATGATGAGATTGAGCCGGTGCCCATTGAGCTTAGAAAGAAATATATTTTACGAGCTAAAAACAGAAAAAAGGATCTTGTAAGAATTTCCCCTGAACTCAGAAAAATGGTTCAGTTCAGATGGATAAACCTGGTGAGCAGTGACCTTAAAATCAGAGAACCTATGGATGTGATATTTTGCAGAAATGTAATGATCTATTTTGACAAAAAAACCCAGGAAAAGTTGATAAGAAATTTATGTTCTCACCTCAAGTACAGAGGATATCTCTTTGTAGGCCATTCAGAAGTTCTTAATTGTCACAATACGCCTCTTGAACCTATGGGGCATGCAATTTATCATAAAACCTCAATGGATTGAGAGCCTTCTATCTACTGCAAAAAACTGGCTTCATGCAAAAAACGGAGTCTCCTTCTTTGATTTGTATTGGATCTGTAAGGGATGATAACTGTTTTTTGCAGAGAGTCTGTTTTTATTCATAATTGATTGATGTACTTTCCTCGTTTTTTTAAGAATGATTTTTTATATCAAATGGTTATAACCAAACGAACATGATTGTGTATTAATCACCCCCTAATATAAAAATGTGATCCATTTTCACGGTAAAATAATGAAAAATAAAATTAAAGTTCTTATTGTTGATGATTCAGCATTAGTGCGACAAGCCCTGTCAGATGTACTCTCTTCCGACCCTGAGATTGAGGTTATGGCTACGGCATCCGATCCCTATGTTGCTGCATCTAAAATGAAGATTCAGGTTCCTGATGTAATAACTCTTGATGTCGAGATGCCCAGGATGGATGGCATAACATTTCTTCAGAAAATAATGTCTCAGCATCCTATACCGGTTGTGATCTGCTCAAGTCTTGCAGGAGAGGGATCAGCCACTGCTTTTAAAGCATTTGAGCATGGTGCTGTTGATATTATTCAGAAACCCAGCATGGGAACAAAAAAATTTATTGAAGAGTCCAGGATCAGAATCTGTGATGCTATCAAAGCTGCAGCCCACTCAAAAGCCAAAAAAATTATGGAATTTAGAAAAGTCCCTCCAAAACTTACGGCTGATGCTGTTCTTCCAAAATCGACAAGCAAAGCCATGGCTGAAACAACAGATAAAATTGTGGCTGTGGGAGCATCAACCGGCGGAACAGAAGCACTCAGGGTATTGTTGGAGGCTTTGCCCCCTAACTCCCCTGGAATAGTAGTGGTGCAACACATGCCTGAGAATTTTACCAAAGCATTTGCAAAAAGACTTGATGGATTGTGCCAGGTTTCTGTCAAAGAGGCTGTCAACAATGATGCCGTCTTGCCTGGCCAGGTACTGATTGCTCCTGGAAATGACCATATGCTGCTCAAAAGAAGTGGAGCAAGATATTATGTTGAAGTTAAATCAGGCCCACTGGTATCCAGACATAGACCTTCGGTTGATGTGCTGTTTCGTTCAACAGCAAGATATGCGGGTAAAAACGCTGTGGGGGTAATCATGACAGGCATGGGAGACGATGGTGCACAGGGATTGCTGGAGATGAGAGAAGCAGGTGCATTTACTATTGCACAGGATGAAAAAAGCTGTGTTGTATTCGGGATGCCCCATGAGGCTATCAAAAAAAATGCGGTGGACAAAATAGTCCCTCTTGATGCCATTGCCAGAACGCTGCTTCAACAATGTAATAAACTTTCATGACTGGATTCCGTTTACTCCCGATTATGAAAATAAGATTGCATTTTTATGGCAAATAAACGCACTATTATTACAGATTTTTAAAAGTGGCTTTATCTAACATTATGATTCAAAATATTTTTCTTAAAATAGGAGAATACTATATAACACAGTCTCCAACAGTTATAAGTACAGTGCTTGGCTCCTGCGTGGGGGTATGCCTGTTTGAAAAAAAAGAGCGTATTGGAGCACTCAACCACATCCTTTTACCAGGTGATAGGCAGCTTGATTATTATAGTGATTCTGCCCGCTATGGCGTCAATGCAATGGAGCTTCTTATTAACGGGATTATGAAACTTGGAGGCAAAAAACAGAATATCATTGCCAAAGCATTTGGTGGGGCGTGTGTGACAAAAAGCTTTTCCTGTGAAAATGGCCCTGGACAGCAAAATATTCAATTCGTAACCAGATTTTTAAGGGATGAAGCTATAAGACTGGTAAGCTATGATCTTGGAGGTTATGATATTCGTAAAATTTTCCTGCACTCAGATACTGGAGCAGTATTTTTAAAGCGTATTAACTCTTCATTGTCTCCTAAAATCATCCAGATGGAAAAACAGAGGCTGGAAAAAATTGAAAAACAACTTCTTAATACGGATCCTATCACTCTTTTTTAAACAGTCGTGGTCATATTTCCGATCATCCTGAATCATGAAAATCAGAATTTTTTCCAGAGGAACATAAGTGGCTTAGCCGCAATTAATGTTGGATTGAAATTCCTGAGCAAGAACATAAGCTGCTTTGCTGCGATTGCTGTTTTATTTTATTGAAATTCCTGAACAACAAGAATAAGAAAACAACATCAAGTGTGACATGACTATGATATCGTGCCACCCCTGATATCAAACTGAATAGACCTCCTGCAAAACTCAATTTACATCCAGTAAAATCAAGGTTCAAAACTCCAGTTTTGCAGGAAGTCTAATGGTTACCGCACACTCCTTACACACCGCACAAAGTTGTAAATCCTTATAGCATCACCCTGAGGACCATTACCGGTTGGATAATCTGCCGGATCTCCTGCTTTGGGGTCGCTTCTTTGGCAGCCTGCACCATGTACGTCAATCCACGAACCATTCATATAGCCAAGTCCTCTGCCAAAGGCCACATATGCACCGTTGCCACCTGATTTTGTGCTCCAGTTGGCATGGGTGGTTCCTGTCCAGTAGAATGGGTAATCTTTTTTTCCTGCTTCATTGGTGATTGATGTAACCTGAAATATAGGGTCAATTGCAGCAGATCCTGTAGTGTCAGGCGAACGGGTGTAATCAACAATACTTTGAAGCTCTTTTGCATCAGGCAGACGCCAGTCACTGTAACCGAGATATTTCTCACTGTTTTTTTGTTCCACCCATGCAAGAGACTCTTCCCAGTTCAGTGCGGTTGTGCTGTCTGCCTGCATCCACATAAGGCCGGTTGCAGAATCTGTTATTGTGCCATCTGCATTATCCTTAAAGTCGTTCTTTCCATACTCGCTGTTTCCCCTGACATAAAGGATAAAGAAAGTTTTGCCCTGGGTCTGTCCAGGCATCGGCCCTGTTGGATATCCTTTGATTCGTCCGTCAGCGAAATTTACTCCAAAAACAGTATCATTATTGTTCATGGTTGTACTTACATATTTAGTGGCAGATGCAAATTGAGAATCAATGATACGTTCGCCCGCACTTGTATCTCCGTATTCAAAAACAAAATATTTGGTGTCAATAAACGGAATCAAACCAGATGTGCTTGTCCCATTATAACCGCTTGGATCTGTACCGTTGAAAAGAATCAGAGAGTATAACTCCTTTATTGTTGGAAGCCTCCAGTCTGTATATCCTGCAAGATTAAAACTTGATGCTCCTGCAACCGCTGCATCATAAGTCATTTTACTGCCAGGATCCTGCTGCCACATAAGGCTGGTAACGTTGTCTGTGATTGTTCCGTCTCCATTGTCTGTATATTGGGGTGAGTTTCCGGTCTGCTGGGAATCCTGTCCATAAAAAGGGCTGCCTTGTACAGGACAGGTAATCACAGCGGTGTTGCTGTAGCATGATGTCTGAGCTGTATCAACAACCGGAAAAGCAGAAACAGATGATGGTAGAGTTATCTCTTTAACAGCGGATAATCTCCAGTAAAATCCATCTGACACAAATCCATCTGGAATCTCAGTAACAAAACTTAAATCAACCTGAAACAACTTGCCTGCGTACTGCAATTGAGGAATTATTATTCCCATATTTGCATCAAGAGCGGCAGGTTTGGTGCAGGCATCAACATCAGCCAAATGGTACTCTCCCAGCTTCCAGTACAGCCTGTCAGGAGCTGTAGGATCAGGATGAAGAGCCATCTGGATGGAAAAATAATTCTCCCCAATCATAAGGGATGGAACTATAATGTCAAACTTGGAATCCATTGAGGCGATGCATCCACTGGTATTGAAATTTAGATCAATTTCAGATATTCCAGCATAACCTAAAGATACAGTATTTATACAAAACAGTGTCATACATAGAAGCGTTATAGTTGATTTAGTAATAATTTTTTTCATAATATCCTCCATTATTTACTCCCCATAAAAATCAAAGATGCGGAAGGGGAGTTCTTGGCAAGATGGTTCAGGGTGGCTACACAAAGGCCATGAATGTTTAATTATTGATATTGTTGTCCATCTTCGTGGTATCTGAATCATCTCTGGGAGGCCTTTCCGGTCGCAGAACCAGACGAGTCTCTTGAAGTTCACAGATGCCTGTTACTGTTTCTCCGTGCGGATTGACAAACTCTGCAGAATCTCCTGCACTTTTTCCTTCACATGCTGTGTATGCCTCGGGTGGAGGATTATGATGCCTGCCTGGCTTTTTCATTGAAGTGATGTCGTCTCCAAATGCATGGGCGACACAGAGAGTTATCAGAAGCAAACCTATTGATAATGTTAGTGCTGTTTTCATTTATTAATCTCCTTTATTCAGTTTTATATGGTTATAAACGGAGATGGCCGGATTTGGCCACCCCCAATAATGAAAATGAGATCGCGCATTTTCATGCTAAAGAATTAAACAGTTAATGGCGGATACTCTTGTGGTTGTTTATTCAGTTGTTGGCAGCTCAGGTTTTGGCAGTTCAATAGTATTAATCAATGCCATGTCTGATACTGTGTATTGATGGATCCTATTGCCTGTCATCACAAACAGATATGTGCCGTCAGTACATAATCCGCCACTTGGAGGTGGTTGCATATGTTTGACACCATTGATATCTCCAGGATTTCGTTGCTGAGACTGATTGTCGCCGGTAGAGTCACCGGAAACCTGCTGTTGAGCCAGATCGCTGATGGTGCCATTTGCACCTGTTGGCGGAAATCCGTTGAACTGCTGGGCATAAACTCCTGATGCACTAATTATAATGATAAAAAGCATAATGGTTATTTTTGAAAGATAAGAATGTCTCATTGCTTGTCTCCTTAATGAAAAATGTTTTTTGTTGTTTTAATAATGTACCGTTTTTTGCATTCACTCCATTTAAGTCATTTGATTTTTTTCTACATCCTACCACCTCCTTTTTCATCAAAAAGCACCGCCTTTTCCATCAAAAGTTTGATCTTCTTTCTAAATCTTCTCTTTACCGTGAAAACAGATTTGCTTTTCATGGTCGGGGGTAGCCGAATCCGGCCATGAGCGTTTAACCTGCATTCTGAATTCAATAATAGATTGTAATTGTGTAGAAAATATGGAGATTTTCTGTGGAAAATGTGGAAATGTGGCTGTTGAGAATTCTTTATGTTATTGTCAGTTCAGTTGGTGCTGAATAGAGATGGGGCAGGATGAAGATGGGTTATAATAAAAACGGAATATGATAACCGGCACAGCCGAAGCAAGGTATTGGATCCCGGGCACAGCGAATAATGAAAGTCTGATTATTGCAGCTATTTTAAAAGACTTTCACATAAAACAAAAGCGGAATATAATAATTTAAAGAACAGAAGCAGTGCGGACAATTATGCGTATAAATCTATCTTTCAAATTTTTTATTGCTTTTCTTTCAACATCATTCATGATTGTTGTCATCATGGTATCGGCCATGCAGTTCTTTGCTTACCAGAGTTTCTGGGAGTATATACATAAAGTTGAAGCAACACGTCTCATAGAGTTAGGTTCCATGCTGGGCCTGGAGTATAAGATAAGTAAAGGCTGGGACAGATTGCGTCAAAATCCCTACTACTGGCATGAAATTATAAAACCCAGCGGATCAGCCGCTTATTTGGAAAAACCACCTTCATTGCCATCGGGCTTTGAATTCTATCTAAAACCGGCTCAACCTCTCCCGCCACCTCCTCCGCCGGGAGAGGCACGAGGTGAGAAAAATAAAGAAAGGGTCCGAAGGTTTGCAGAAGGTGATGACCTTCGGCAGAGAATAGACAGAAGAGTGCCACAATACGATAGAAGGTTACTGCCACAAGATGATAGAGGACCACAACCACGAGACGATAGAAGGCCACCGCCGAATGACAAGAATCACCCACTACCTTATAAGCAGGATGACCAAGACCCTCGGCCTCAGCATGATATATCTCAAGAAGGCAGTGGACGCCCTGTTTTCAGCATAGAGCACAGGCTTACACTGTTTGATGAGAATAAAAAAAATGTAATAGGCAGGGGAGAGGTTCCTGAAGATCATACTCTTCAGAAGATAACTGTAGATGGCAAGACAGTCGGCTGGCTTGGACTCGAAACTAAAAAAAAGTTGTCTGACCCGTTAGATACAGCTTTTCTAAAACAGCAGTCAAAAGCTTTCTATATAGTCGGAGCACTCATGCTGGTAATTGCCTCTATTGTGGCATTTCTGCTGTCACGACACATGCTAAAACCTGTTCAGGAGCTTATAAAAGGAACTCGCAGCCTCACATCACGAAAATTTGACACCAGAATAGAGGTAAAGAGCTCTGATGAGTTGGGACAGCTTGCCCAAGATTTCAACCATATGGCACAAACGCTTGAGCATTATGAACAGATGAGGCAGCAGTGGATTTCCGATATTGCACACGAGCTTCGCACCCCTCTTTCCATACTCAGAGGTGAAATAGAGGCTATTCAGGATGGGATACATGAAGCAAACGATAAGTACCTTGAATCCCTTCATGATGAGGTTGTGCATATGATTAAGATTGTCAGTAATCTGCACGATCTTTCGCTTGCTGAAAGTGCCGTATTGCATATCAAAAGAGAGCCTGTGAATCTTATGCATACAGTGAGAGGATGCATAAGAAAGTTTGATCTTATGTTCACCCAAAGAGCCATAACAGTTGTCGATGAACTTGGTGATAAGGAAAATATTATTATACAGGCAGATAGAGACCGGTTGACACAGGTCTTTTCAAACCTTTTGGAAAACACTTTGCGTTATACAGATTCTCCAGGATCTCTCGTTGTAAGTCTGATATGCACGGCAAGCGAAATTAAGCTGATATTTGCAGACACAAAGCCTGGTGTGCCTGCTGAATCTCTTGATCGCCTGTTTGACCGGCTTTACCGTGTCGATAAATCAAGAAGTCGGGCACTTGGAGGAAGTGGACTGGGACTTTCAATATGCAAAACAATTATTGAGGCTCATAATGGCACAATCAAGGCAAATCTGGCTCCAGAACATGGATTGCAGATTATTCAGGCACATAATGGAGTGGTCAAAGGGCAACATGAGGCAGGTGGCGGACTTCAGATAGAGATTGAGCTTCCTCTTCACTCGTGAGTCGTAAGTTCTCATTATTCATACATATGTTCAATATCAAAGTGTTATCAAACACTCCATGCAGTGGCAAATCAGAGAACTTATGACTTAAGAACTCTTTAGAATAACTTGCATAACATTATTTAGAGAGATAAATATGACACAAAAACATATTCTTATCATTGAGGATGAGCAGAAAATAGCAGCAATTTTGAAAGATTATCTTGAAAAATCAAGCTACAGAGTAACCATTATAGGCAGAGGAGACCAGGCAGTTGTACAGGTTAGAAAAAGTCTTCCCGACCTTATTTTGCTTGATATCATGCTGCCGGTGATGGATGGCATGGCTGTCTGCAGGGAGATAAGAAAATTCTCGAGTGTCCCTGTTATAATGATTACCGCAAAGGTTGAAGAGATAGACAGGCTGCTTGGACTTGAAATAGGTGCTGATGATTATATCTGCAAGCCTTTCAGTCCTCGCGAAGTTGTGGCAAGAGTAAAGGCGGTGCTGCGGCGTGTCAATCCGGAACCTTTTTGGGGAAATGATGCAGTTTGCGGCCATCTTATCCTTGGCTCTATTGTACTTGATGAGGCAAGCCATCGGGTGACAGTTAACAGCAAAGAGCTTGAGTTGACCCCGAGTGAATTCAGGCTGATGCAGGTGCTTATCTCCCAGCCTGGCAGGGTTTTTTCAAGGGATGAACTTCTTGCCCGTGTACAGGGATATGATTTTGAGGGATATGACCGAACTATTGATTCCCATATAAAAAATTTGCGTAAGAAAATCGCGGTGCATCTGCCGGATCAGGAGATAATCAGCACGGTTTATGGCTTGGGATATAAGTTGAACTACGCAATGAATGACACAAGCTAATCACCTGAGAATAAATGGTTACCGGCATGACTCCGTATTGCGATAGTTCATTATCAACGCAAAGGCTATTGTGCCGTAGGCTACAAAACTTCTGAAATACTCCCCAAGTGCAGGGTTGCCAAAAAGATTCTGACCAGCCTGTGGCGATACGATAAAAAGCCAGTGAAAAAGAAAAATTCCAAGAAATGCGTGACTTATCCGTGCCTTTGTAATTGTAGCACCTCCGGCAAGCAGAGCTGCACATGAAAAAATATCTGTATTTGTATGGGCACTGTAAACATTGAGCATTCCAATATTCTGGATATAGACAAGATGCCCTATACAGGCAATGGTTGTTGAGGCCACAATAGCTTTGATTCTGACAAGATTCACATCAATTCCAAGTTGTGAGGCTCTTTCATGGCTTTGGCTGATCACCCTGAACTCTTTCCCAAGCCTTGTCATAGTGCAGTATTTAACCATGGCTGCAAATGTACATACTAAAAGTATCATAAAAAGGGGGATATCAATTTTGCCTACGTTGAAAAACCAAATACGATCAATAAAGTTTCTGTAGAGTTCAAGGTCAATCATATTGCGTATGCCAATACCCCTTGAGAGCATTATCTCCTGATTATCAGGTTTTATAATAGTGCCGTAACCAACCATAAAGACAAGCTGATAAATGCTGGTTGTAAAAAATCCGATAATCATGGTTGTTATCATTTCACGATTTTTAACCCTATTGAGTGCAAAACCTATAAGAGTTCCCATTACAATCGATAGGATTATCCCCAAACCCACAATAAACAGCAGGCCATTAAGCCCTGGTATCTGAAAATCAATAGCCATTATCATAGCTACCTGTGCACAAAGAGCTCCAACAGTAATGGAAAAATTTATACCCATTCCTGCGGTTATCGGTATGATCAAGGCAAGAACCATAATTCCGTCTCGTATAAAACGGGTTATAACCTCATTTAGAACAAAAGAGATGCTCATCTGTGAGAACCAGAGTCCAATGGCTGATAATACAAGGAAAAAAAAAGGGACAACATTAATATGACCAATTTGACGACTAATCTTTTCATATGATCTACTGAGATGGCTCAATTTTTTTACCCCCTTCATAGAGCAGGGCATATAGAATAATGCCGTTGGTGATCATAAGCCTGAATATTTCGGCAACTTCTGAAACCATAAGCTCATTTGCAATGGGGCCGGAAATCAGGTAGGTGGTCTGAAAAAGGAAGGTGCCCAGAATAACATGTACAATATCGGTTTTTCTGCCCATGCTGCCTCCAACAAGCATGGCTGATGCTGCAGGAAATGCCATCATCAAAGGGGCATCATAAAGCTCTATGAATCCGTAGCTCTGGGCATACACACAGATTCCAATGGCTGCAATAATGGTAGAAAGTATAATGGCAACCGTTCTCACCCGCACAATGTTGACACCGTTAAGAGCTGCGTATTGCTCATTTTCACCCACTGCGATTATGGCTCTTCCAAAAGTGGTTCTGAAAAAGAGAGCAACTGCAAGGCAGAGCAACCCAAAGAACAGAAGCATCCCTACCGGCACATTAATCCCTCCGGAGTTTATTCCGCCTATGTTGATCCCGATAATGCTCTCCCCTCCGGTGTTGGCTCCTCCAATATTTACCATCCACAGATCGTTGAGTTTTTTTGCAAAATAGCTTTTAAGACCAATTACAGGACGCATGCCTTGTCCGCCAATGGGCCACAGCATTCCAGGGTTGGAAAATGGAGCTGTTGCCCAGAAAAAATTCATCAAGGGTATAAAAGAGAATCCCACAAATGTGGCTGTAATCTCCTCTCTTCCTTTGACCCTATTAAGAATTATGGCATAGATATAACCAAGTATCATGGCAGCCGGTATTGATAAAATCATTGCTGAAATCAATCCCCACATTCCACGAATGGTCATGTTTACAGCTATGCACATCCCTATGAGTCCTGCAATTACACCAACTGGCAACCCGAAATTTATGCCAATTCCAGCTTTGAGCATGGGTACAAGAGAGAGGACAAGCACTCCGTTCATCACAAGTCTTATCAGGGCATCGCTTATAATCCAGCTCATGGGGATATCAAGATGAACAGCCACAAGAAACATTATGGCAAGAAAGATGACTATGAAAAGCTGGGGGATTTGGATTTTTATTTTCAAAATTTATTCTCAAGTGCAATCAAAGCAGCACCCAATGCCCCTATCATTTGAGGAAATCATTTTTGGCAATAAGTGCTTTAAAAAAACCTTATTATCTATGAACCATCTTAAATTGAAAGATTCGAGAACTTATTAAAAATTTGTCAAATCTGTTCTCTTTATCCTAAATGCTAATAAACGCCTGAATACCCAGTGTGTTTCATAGTGTAAACACTCTCAATCCTTTTAAAAACACCGTTCCATGTATAATTTTGAGTCAATATCTCAATCTGTTTCTGATTAGGTTCAGGATTGGTAATCAAATTTTTAATTACCTCTACGATATGTTCACAAAGCCTTGTTTCAAGCTCTTCTAAATCTCTGACGTATGGTTTATCCACAGTTTCAATCTCGGGTAGTTCCACTAAAGTTACCATGTTGTTATTGCTATTTCCTGATATTTCAGAGTCACTGCTTTCTAATAATGCTGAATCGCAACTGCCCAACACTTCACAAGTTCCGGGAAGCGACGTTGTAATAACCCTGCATCCACAAGCAATAGCTTCCATTAAAACTAATGGAAGCCCCTCAAAAAATGATGGCAAGATAAAAAGATGCGATTTTTTCATCAAGGATGCTAACTCTTCATGGCTTAATGCACCATGAACTGTAACTTTATCAAGCTCATTTGCAAGTTCAAGACATTCATCTTTTTCTAAACCACTTCCACCACCTGCAAGATGAAGATGCCAATGTGGTAAAAAAGAGTTAGAATTGCTATTGCCTTCTCTATCTTGTAAATAATTCTGATTAGAAATTTTTTTAAAAGATTTTAAAAGCCAAGGCACACCTTTGGAGAGGCTAAGTTTTCCAGCATAAAGAATCTCAACAGGCGGTGGAGAAGATTTTTGGGCAAAAGAGAATAGCTTTTCATCATAACCTCCTCCAACCACATCAATTTTTTCTGAATCAATATTGTGAATCTGCATAATTTGCTGTTTTTGGTAATTGCTCAATGCCATGATTCTATCAATCTTCTTGATGCTTAAGCTTATTCGTCTGCCAATATTTTCACAAAGAGCAAATTGTCTTAAACAAGTTCCGTGGCAAGTTGTAACCATCGGTATATCAGGCATAAGTTCACGAGTAAGAGCCGAAACTATCCAAAGATGGTGGGAGTGAATAATATCTGGATTAAACTTATCGACAGCCTCTTTTATAACCCTTGCAAATGCATTTTCATAATCAGTTATCTGAGATGGTGTGAGAGTTGAGAAAATTGTGCTTTTGTATGGCATAACATCGCTCATTCCGGGGAGGGGATAATCAAGATCAACACTTTTAAGCTCAACGCCTTTAAGACCAATTCCGTTAAACCTTACAAACATTGTCTTTTCATAAGGTATTATCTCTGAATTTAAAACAAAATCACCCTGCAATTCATTACTCTGCACTCCAGCAACAAGGAAATTGTCGTGTCCATTTTCAGCAGAACACTTTAAAATTGCCTGAATATATTTGCCACTACCTGTAAAATCAGGAGATTGGCTTATTATGTGAAGAATTTTCATGGCAAACCTTTTTGTAAAAAACTTGTATCAAGCTAACTTTGTAATTTCCTGAATCACCATTTCAACCACAGTATCGACCTGTCGGGCTGTTGCAGGATTCAATTCAGGATTGAGAGTTGCTATGTCATAAGGTTCGACGCCGATAATCACAGTTTTTGGTACGTTTCCCATAAGTCTGCAAAGTGAAAGAGCTTCAAGAAGATCAACTTGGTGCATTGAGTTTTTACCTAAAATTCTGTTTGGAATTGCATCTCCTTCAAGACGGTGGATATCGCCTGCTTTTCCATGATTTAGAATAGTATCAACAACAATAAGTCTATCAGCACCTGAAATAACACCGAGAAGATTTATCCCAAGAACGCCACCATCGACAATGGTTACGTTATCAGGAATGAGATTAGAGTATTTAGCTTCAATCTCTTGAATAACCCTGATTCCAAAACCGTCATCTGAATAGAGAATGTTTCCCACACCGAGAACCATGATATTTTCTGACATTTTTTAGCCTTTTTAACATCATAAATAATCAAAGTAGAGACACACGGCATGTGTCTCTACTTTAAAAAATGTGTATCTTTACGTTGATACAACCCTTAAATCACACGCACCTTATAAATCTCATTGGTGTGCGGGTCAATCACATGAACAGCACAAGCAATACATGGGTCATAAGAGTGGACAGTTCTTAGAACTTCAAGAGGTTTTGAAGGATCAGCAATCGGTGTTCCGATAAGAGCCTTTTCAACCGGTCCTTTGTTGCCCTTTGCATCAGCAGGACCAAAGTTCCATGTTGACGGCACAACATATTGATAATTTTTGATTTTTCCATCTTCAATCTCTATCCAGTGTCCTAATGCACCCCTTGGAACATCGTTTAACCCAAAACCTTTGCCTGTTTTTGGCATTGTCCATGATTGATAGGTTTTTTTATCACCTTTGGCAATGTTTGACTTTAAATTTTCAAGCCAGCCTCCCATAGAATCACCAATGATCTTGGTTTCAAGTCCTCTTGCTGCAGTTCTTCCAAGTGTTGAAAAAAGAGTTTCAACTCCAACACCAAGTTTTTTAAGTGTGCTGTCAACAAGAGCCTGAACACCCGGAGCATTCTTGCCATAGGCAACAAGCACTCTTGCAAGAGGACCAACTTCAGCAGCAAGACCATCATAACGCGGAGCTTTAAGCCATGTATATTGTTTATCTGTGTTGTAAGCGACTTCTCCCTGAATTGGTTTTGTTTCACCTTGGAATGGATGTTTTGCATCTCCTTTTTCATACCACGCTTTGGTTACATCTTCTGTAATCTTTTCACTATTCATATCCTCTACCGGCACTTTGTTGCGAATAAATCCTGCTGGCATAAGTTTATCTTTTTCAAGAGCATCATTTGCAAAATCACCATAACAGAGGAAAGATGCGTTATTGCCGCCAATTGCACCCCAATCTTTATAAAAAGATGCAACTGCAAGAAGGTCTGGAAGATAGACATTATCAACAAAATCTTTTGTCTCTTTCCAAATATCTTCAAATTCTTTAATACGCTCAACTGTTAAATCTCCAACAGAGGTTACACCACCAACAACAAGAAACTGCGGATGTGGATTCTTGCCTCCAAATATAGCGTGCATCTTTGCAGCTTTTGCTTGAAGCTGAAGAGCCTCAAGATAGTGAGATGTTGCCATCAGGTTTGCCTCTGGCGGCAGTTTATATGCAGAGTGTCCCCAATATCCGTTATTAAATGGTCCAAGCTGACCGCTTCCAACAAAGGCTTTTAACTTATCTTGAACAGCTTTAAAGTAGTCGCTCTTTTGGGGTCTGCCGCTGGCATTAGCTGAAAGTGCCTCTGTTTTCTTAGGATCAGCACTCAAAGCACTCACAATATCAACCCAATCTAAGGCATGAAGATGATAAAAGTGAACAATATGGTCATGCTGGAATTGGGCACCATGAATCAGATTTCTAACAAGACGTGCATTATCAGGAATGGTTATTTTACAAGCATCTTCAACAGCTCTAACTGATGATAAAGCGTGGACATAAGTGCAGACTCCGCAAGAACGCTGAACAAAATGGTGGGCATCTCTTGGGTCTCTGCCTTTTAGCATTATCTCAATTCCTCTGAACATCTGACCCGAACACCACGCATCTTTAACTTTGCCGTTTTCAACCTCAACCTCTATTTTTAAATGACCCTCAATCCTTGTAATCGGGTCAATGGTAATTCTTTTACCCATAGTAAATATCCTCAGAGCTCGGTAGATGAAGCCACTTTTTCTCATGTCAATTTGTGCATGAACTTCTTTTGATACTGTATTTAGGATACTTTGAGATATAAAATGCCAGTTTTATATTTAGTCCGCCTACCATTCTGACAGCTTTCTCATTCAGCTTTTGACATAATTTGATTGCGGCTTCTCTGTGGAGATTATTTTGGATCCAATCTAAAACGACAAATAAAGTTTGTCCGTGCAGTTTTATATTGCCGGGGCTGGCCGTGATTCTATCCAATACTTGTTTGACATCACGATTATCGCTGTAACAAGTTCTAAAAATCTCCACTAGTGGTTCTTCAAGTTTAAACTGTCGGGTGGATTTCAAAGCAATTAACGATTTCAAGTACTCTTCTACCCGACAATCAAACCTTGAAAGAACACTAGCAACCGCATTGCGTGAGACTTCTATTGACAGCTCCTTTGATGCCATATCTGCAATTGTCTGATCTGTACAATCAGGATTCTTTCTTAGCAATTTCTTGATGTGAGAACGGACAGTACCAATATATTTGAAAGGGCCATTACAAACCCCAACTCTGTTATTGTTCAATTAGGTCAAAAAACAGGGGTGTATTAAGCCGTCAGGAAAAATCTGTTTGTCAGAAAGTTCGGGAAGCCTTGACGGCAGTGGCTTTGAGGGGTAAATTTTAATGGCTTAAAGGATGTATTTTCAGCCGTTAGAAAATCAAACAATTTGTAATCTCTTCGGGCCGGATATAGAGGGTATCCAGCTCTTCCTTACCCCATACATCTGCATCAAACCCATGTGATGGACAGCTTTCTTTGAGATTGCATGCAGTCGGCCAGGTACAGGTTTATTAAATTCTGATAGGAGATTCCGGTATCCTCAGCCTGCTTTTTAAAATAATCTATTACATCAGCATTGATCCGAATAGTGACCTGTTTTTTCAGGCGTTTGATATATGGATTTTTTCGGCCTTCCATTTCTTCAAAATTATATTCTTCTCTCATGCTACCCCCTTGCCTTGAAATAAAATTTTTGTTCCTTTTTTGTTGCTTTTCTTGCAGAGATGATGCGTATTTCAGATTCGTTGTTCCGGAAGCAGTGGCAGACCACTAATATCCTGAGTTTCTGACTCAATCCGATAATGATAAAACGCTCTTCGGTCTCAGAGTGATCCGGATCATCGAATTCTATGGCTTGTTCATCAAAGAACACTGCCTGGGCCTCTTCAAAGGAAACTCCGTGTTTACCTCTATTTGTGATATTTTTGGAGTCATCCCATGTAAATACGATATCATTCATAATTCTATTATAATTATGATATAATTATAATTCAATCTATATCTTTCAATCGGCCATGTTTTTAAGTTAGACATAAAGGGAATTATCAGGGAGTGTCATAGGGTGTGTTTCAATACCTCACCGCAAAACTGGCACTCTCCCGATACTTGGCTGCCCGCTTATCATACATCTGCGTGGTTTTAATCTGCGAGTGTCCCACAGTCTTCTGTGAAGTGGACACCACCGTAGTCGTAGACCAAGGCATGTATCCAAAGGGGTAGCTCGGGCACTTGAGAGAGCCCACAGTTTCCTTGTACAATAACGGTTTGAGGAATACCCGTATCCCAAATTTCCG
>JADGBC010000044.1 GCA_015231705.1 Desulfamplus sp.
TCTTTGGGCGTGGTTGGGTCGATAAAAGAGATTTTTTTAAAATAGTAATGTAAAATACAATAATCAAAAAAAGAAGGAGAAAAAGCATGTTTTCAAAAGAAAATACAGTGTTGATTCTAATTGATGTTCAGGGCAATCTTGCACAGTTGATGCACAACAAAGATGAGTTGTTTGGTTCACTTCAAACATTGATCAAGGGAATGTCCATTCTTGAAGTGCCTGTCATATGGATGGAACAGATTCCTGAAAAACTTGGTGCCACAATCCCTGAAGTTGCAACTTTAATGCAGGAGTTGATGCCTGATGTAAAGCCAATTCCAAAAAAATCCTTCAGTTGCTGTGGTGATTCACAATTTATGGAAAAATTAAATGCCATTAACAGAAAACAGGTTCTTTTAGCTGGCATTGAGACTCATATATGTCTATATCAGACCGCTGTTGATCTGCTTGGTGCCAGATATGAAGTACAGGTAGTTTCAGATTGTGTCTCATCAAGAACAAAGGCAAATAAAAAAATTGGAATTAAACGTATTGTTCAGGCAGGTGGTGCTGCAACCAGTACAGAGATGATCATTTTTGAGCTTATGAAGGCTGCTGAAGGTGATGCATTCAAAAAAATGGTTAAGGTTGTTAAGTGAATATGGTTCAACATTCATGTCCGTTGTAAGGCAACCTCGAATCATAAAAATCCGAATGCATTTTTATAAAAAAAATTGTTTTTATGAAAAAAGTACTGGAGAGCGTTTTGCTAAACCGATGTCAAGGTGCTTTTCAATAAGGTACTGAAATAGTGCGGATAAATTTTTGATTGACATAACCTCGCACAGCGTTTACTCTATTTATCTAACAGGCAAACTCCCCGAAAGGGAAGGACGCAAAGCTTCCGGCCTAAATTAGTTATAATTTGACGAACATAATATTTGTTATGTTTATCTGTTTTTAAGATCTCCTCAATTATTATAGTTAATATGGTAGCGGGGCTGCTGATAAAATCCTTTCATGTTACCATTTTCGCCTTGATTTATCAGCTTTTTAAAATTGACCAACCTTTTTTTATCAAACATCCATTGATGAGTGTTGTTTGTATCTATTTTGTATCAATTGCTCTGTTTTTTTTAGAGTCCTTTTGGTTTTGGCCCAATAACAATTGAAATAAAAATTTTTATGTTACAACAACACTCTTCAGATCGGCTGAAAGGAGGAAATTATGGTATCTTCGATCAATAGTAGTGCCCAGGCTCTCAAAGCATTTGGAACAGCAACTGCCGTTACTGCTAACAATGTTGCCAATGTTGAATCAGAGGATTTTAAAAGCAGCAGAGCAGTTATGAATGAAGGCAGTGATGGAGGAGTGAAAGTTTCATTAAGCCTGAATGCTTCACAAGGACCCCTTGTGACCAAGAGTGATGGAACCACAAAAGAGCTCTCCAACACAGATCTTGCCACTGAATTTACAAGCATGATCAATTTCCAATCAGGCTATAGTGCCAATGTCAAGGCTGTTCAGGCCCAGGATGATATGAAAGGCACTCTTATCAATATGATGGCTTGAAAACAACGGGAGTCCGGCATAATGAGGGGGGATCAAAGCATATCTTTTGATGTGATCCTGTCGGCTCCTGTAAATACAGACAGGCCTTCATCTCTAACATCAGCAAGAGTCATTCCAAGTCGTTCTCCAAGATCACAGGCCAGGGCTGTGGGCCTTGACATGCTGATTACAATCTCAATACCGGCTCTTCCACATTTTTGAATCATCTCATAACTTGCTCTGGATGATATCAGGGCAATCGCAGCATTCTTAAGGGTACCCTTAAGAAACAGTTTACCGATAGCTTTGTCTAAAGCATTGTGTCTTCCTGCATCCTCTGCACTGGATAGGATCTCTTGGTTACAGTCAAGTATCACTGCCGCATGAGATGAGTTGCATCGTCTTCTCAGATTCTGAACATCTTTCATCTGGTTGACAATCTCCATTACCTGGTCAAATGTTATTGTAAGAGATTTGGCAACAGGCTTTAAAATAGTGCTCAGATCATCAATAATTCCCCGTCCGCAGATGCCGCAGCTTGTTTGGCTGACATAGCCCTTTTTCTCAAGCAGATGAGATACTTCGGAAAATCTGACTTTAGAGAGCATCACAGCCGCTACATTTGATTCGTCACCATCACATAGAGCAATATCTGCAATATCATCCATATTATCCACAATGCCCTCTGCAAGACAGAAGCCAGCTGCATGTGCACGCTCCTCTCCTGGAGTTCGCATGATTACGCTGTAGGTTTTGCCTTGTATATTTATGGAAAGGGGCTCTTCTTGCAATAGCTCCAGTTCCAGTTCCTGCTTGCCAATATCAGGAAGGTGATACCATACCACTTTTTTTTTAAGCTGCTTGTTGATGTTCAGGTTTGTCTCAATTTTCAAAGCTGTTTATCTCCTTCCATGCTCAGTTGTGTATTGATATTCGAAGGTGTTAGAGTGTTGGACTCTTGATATGGTTTTAGTTGGGTATTAATGGTCAAGGATTCTGATCTCCTTCCATTTTCCATTGTTATATCGAGTTATTACAATGATGAATAAGACCAGAAGGTATGCTGTGATGCATGACCATGAAAAATAGAGTCCCATCCCGAAACGGTTAATGCCAAACCACACAGGCACAAAAAGAAATATAAGGCTTACACTTATGATGCTCCACATTACAAATTGTGAATCTCCAGCACCTTTCAATGCACCACTATAGATAATTACAAGAGAGTCAAAAAAAAGAAACAGAGCTACGAATCTCAATAAAATAGTACCCATCTCTATCAGGGGCTCTGTTTCTACAACTTTGAGACTATTTGACAAAAATAGTTTAATCAGAGGTTCTGGTATAAATAAAAATATGAAAATCATAAAAAAAACATAAACTAATGCAATGTGTGCTGTTGATCTGGCTGCAATTACAGCATCATCTGGCTTATCTTTTCCCATAGCCTGACCTACAAGTGTGCTAACGCCTATTGAGAAGCCCCACATTGGCATATAAGAAAGCCCATTTATGGATAGCACAAGATTTGTGACTGCAAGCTCTGTCTTACCAAGACGACCCACCATAAGAATAAAAAATGTAAATACCAGTATATCCAGAAAAAACTGGGCACCTCCTGGAAGTCCATATTTCATAAGACGCATAAAAAGGTCAGGACGCAATGAGCACTTGTCGAAAAGATGAAATTGCTGGTTGTTTTTTTTGTTGAATATAAGAACAGCAAAAATGGAGGCAATAAATATCCAGGAGCTGACTGTTGCAATGGCAGCTCCCTCTATGCCAAGCTCCGGCAAGCCCCATTTCCCATTTATAAGGGCATAGTCCAAAGGGATATTAAAAAGAGTTCCTGCCATGTGGATCAACATTACAGTGCGGGTAAAGCCTCTGCCTGAATAGAAACATGAAAGAGTTGCACCGACAAGACTTGCTCCAGCACCAAAACAAAGAATTCTAAAGTATATAACTTCAAGTTGCTGTATATCCTGGTTATGGCCAATTATGGAAAATATCGGGACTGCACATGTTGCAAGTATTGCCATGAAGATAGCACCCAAGATGGCAAAATATATTCCCTGCCACAAGGATGCACCAACCCCTTCGTTGTCCCCTGAACCTGTATATTGAGCAATAAATACATTGACATAGCCTGCTACACCCAGAAAAAATGAGGCGAACAGAAAAGCAGTTATACCGGCTGGTGCTGCAGCTGCAAGGGCATCTAAGGAGTAGTTGCCCAGAAATACCCGGTCTGTAAACTCCATTACCATTGTGGAGCCTGTGCTTAATACCAAAGGCAGGCTTACCTGTATAACATCTTTGTAAGGGGTCAGAAGCAATTTATATCTTATCTTGTTCGGTGTGCTATAGAGCATGTTTATTTAACAATTTTTTATTTTAGTTTAATTAAGGTTTCTCTTTAAAATGACAGTTTTTTTGTATTAATCTGTAGTATAGTACAGATTAAATCTAACGTTTTTTAGTTTTGAGGGGTAAGTTTTTTTTAATGTGAATGTACTTATGTTTTGTTGTTATAACTTTTTTTTGCTCCTCCTTGCCTTTAACACTCTTTTCAACAAAAAGCCTGTTGCCTGAGAATGGGCAGGTCTGGGTGTAATACATAAGAGTTGAGTAGCTTGAAGGAGTTGGTGTAAAAATTTGAACCTGTTCTGGTATCATATTTAGTTTTTCACGTGTAAACCGTTTAAGTTGCTCCATGTCAGAAAGTGTGCAGCCAGGATGGGCAGCCATAAGATAATAAGTCAGAAACTGTCTCTTGTCACTTATTTGAGATAGAGTGTCAAATTTTTTTTTAAACTCCAACAAAGAGTTGCTGTCAGATTTTCCCATAAGTTCAAGCAGATGAGGCATAGTGTGTTCCGGTGCAACCTTTAACTGACCAGATACATGATCCTTTACAATAGCCTCAAGATATCTGTTTCCATGTTTTTTGTCGGAAAAGATAAGATCATACCTTATACCTGAAGCAACAAAAACTTTTCTTATCCCTTTGATCTGTCTGATTTTTTTTAAAACGCTTATCTGTTTTGAATGGTCAGGTTTGAGGCTTTTGCATATTGTAGGAAAGATGCATCTTTTTTCAGGACAAGCTCCATGTTGAAGTTTTTTTTCACATTCAAACCCATACATATTGGCAGTAGGTCCACCGACATCAGATATTATGCCCTTGAAATCAGGGTGTTGGGTCAGACTGTTTGCCTCATTTAAAATGGAGTCTTCACTTCGCCACCTTACGGTTCTTCCTTCATGAATAGCAATTGAGCAAAAATTGCATTCACCATAGCATCCACGATGGGTAGAGATGGAAAATTGGATGGTATCCAACGCCTTTACTTTTCCGAACTGTTTGTAATAGGGATGGAGATCTCTTTCAAAATCAAGGGCTGCAATGTTATCCATCTCTTGTGTGTCAGGATAAAGTGCCGGGGGATTGTGAATAAGATATCTTGCATCCTGCTTTTGGATCAGTCCATGTGCAGTTAATGGGTCATTGTTCTGATAAAAGATGTGGAAACTTTCAGCAAATTTGACTTTATTGTGCTTCACAACCTCATATGGTGGAAGTGTTAAATAACTTGAATTTACCAGGTGATCAACCTCATATGGTGGAAGTGTCAAATAATTTGAATTTATCAGATGATCAACCTCATATGGTGGAAGTGTCAAATAATTTGAATTTATCAGATGATTAGATGTTGTGAGTAGTGGTGGAGTGTTGGATATATAACAAAGTCCTCTGATATCAGAAAGCAGGGTTTTGTTCAGTTGACTCTCTTTAAGTGATCTCTCTTTAAGTAATTTTGCAAATTCAAGAATTGTCGATTCAGCCATGCCATATATAAGATAATCTGCCTTGGCATCGAATAGAATTGAACGCCTGATGGTATCTGACCAGAAATCATAATGGCATATGCGTCTTAAACTTGCTTCAATCCCGCCAAGAACGATCGGGCAGGTGTTTTTAAAATAGCGTTTTACAAGATTTGTATATGCAATAACCGCTCTGTCGGGCCGTCTGTTATTTATCCCCCCTGGAGTATAGTCATCATTTTTTCTTCTTTTTTTTAGTGCAGTGTAGTTGGAGACCATTGAATCGACAGCTCCGGAAGTTACTCCCCAGAATAGAGTTGGCTCTCCAAGCCTTGTTATATCTTTATCAGAATTCATATCGGGCTGGGCAATAATGCCGACTCTGAAGCCATTTTTTACAAGAAATTTGCCAATAACGGCAACACCGGTAAACGGAGAATCAATATAGGTATCTCCTGTGACAAGGATAACATCAAGATGGTGCCATCCAAGAGAGGAGCACTCTTTTGCTGTGGTGGGAAGAAACATCAGGAGTTTGGGGACTTTTTGTTTGAGATGAGTTCTGTGTTTATGGCTCTTTTAGTTTTTTTTGAGGTGTTTCTTGAGGATCTGGTGACTTTACCTGTTCTGGTGCGAGCCATTTTCTCTATGACATCAGCTAGAGGTTCTGTGTCGATCTCTCTCATCAAGGTGCCTATGTATTGGAATTGCCTCTTCTTTGCCCCGTGTTTTGTAAGAGATCTGGCTGTAGATAACGCTCTTTTCAGCTCAGTGGGGATATCCAGCCTTTCTACCTCGCTTTCAGCCATCTCCACAAGGAACTCTCCAAGTTTCTGGAGCTGTTGAGCAGCCTTTTTTTTACGGGTTCTGCTTGGTTGCTCTTGATCCCAGCCTGGCTCTTCGATATGTTCACTCATTTTTACCAACCTGCTGATTTGTATTGTGCCATGCTACAACGTCTTTGTAAGATATAGAGCCTCCGAATATATCAAGAGCACTACCGATAGTCAGATCAACACGGTTTGCCCCTATCTTTTTTACATGGTCAAGATCAGAAAAAGAGTTGACACCGCCTGCATAGGTGGCCGGTATCGGAGAGAATTTGCCAAGCAGCTCAACAAGATCTGACTGGACACCGCCCATTTTACCCTCTACATCCACACCGTGCACAAGAAATTCATCGCAATGAATCGCAAGACTCTCAATCGTCTGCGGAGTCACTGGCGTGTCAGTAAAATTTTGCCATCTGTCTGTGACAATCCAGAATTTACCATCTCTCTTACGGCAGCTCAAGTCAAGAACAAGGTTCTTTTTCCCGACCCTTTTAACTAAAAGATTCAGTTTGTCCATGTCGATGTTGCCGCCGGAAAAGACAAAAGAGGTCACAATGACATGACTTGCTCCAGCGTCAAGGTAGAGTGCTGCATTGTCAGGATTAATACCGCCACCAAACTGCAGACCTCCTTCAAATGCTTTGAGTGCTGATATTACCGACTCATGATTCCCTGGCCCCAATGAAATAACATGTCCGCCATATATACAGTCATTTTTATAAATGTTTGCAAAGTATGAAGCAGCCTCTGTGCTTTCAAAATTGGTTATCGTGGTGTCAATATTTATGGTTTCAGTCTCAGTGGTATTTTGATCAACGTTTGCACTCTTTCTAAAAGAACCACTGTCTTGCAAGGTGCCGCCGACAATCTGAACAACTTTGCCGTTTTTTATATCAATACATGGTCTGAATTTCATGAATATCAAGGATTCCTAAAATTAAAATAGTATTAGTGTTATTGCTATCCACCTAAATAGGCTCTTTTTACATCTGGATTGTTCAGAAGCTCAGAAGCTGTCCCTTCAGCCACAATTTCCCCTGTATCAAGCACATATCCACGATGGGCAAATTTAAGGGCAAGGTTGGCATTCTGTTCAATAAGAAGAATTGTCATACCCTCCTCATTGAGCTTCTTTAGAACCCTGAACATGTCATACATCAAAAGCGGAGATAGACCCATTGATGGTTCATCAAGCAGAATAAAGTTACAGGCTGTCATGATTGCACGGCTTACAGAGAGCATTTGCTGTTCACCACCACTTAGCGTTTCACTTCTCTGATTGCGTCTTTCTGCCATTTTGGGAAAGAGCTCGTACACCCTGTCATAATCGTGCTTTTGAGATTCATCGTCAGGTCTTGAGTATGTGGCAAGTTTGAGATTCTCTTCCACAGTGAGGTTGCCAAATATGTGTCTTCCTTCAGGTGCCAGGGCAATATGATAATCAGAGACTATTGTATGGGCAGGTACATTGAGCAGACTCTTACCGTTGTAAAGGATATCTCCTCCGGAAACCTTTGAACCTTCCGGAGGTGGCACTCTTGTGATGGCATGCAAAGTTGTGGTCTTTCCCGCACCGTTTGCACCAATCAAGGTGACTATTTCTCCTTTGTCTACAGTAAAAGAGATGCCGTGGAGAGCTTCTATGTTTCCATATTTGACATACAGATTTTTGATTTCAAGTAACATTGGCTATTCTCTCCTTTTAGATATGCTTTTACCATGAAAATGCACATTATCATTTTCATTATTGGGGGTGGCCCAATTCGGCCATGACCGTTTATTTTGGAGAATATAAACTGCTCTCTCCTCAGAATATTCTTTGAGTTTGAGTAACATCAGATCTGATCATCTCCTAAATATGCTTTAATAACCGAGGGATTATTCTGAATCTGCTCCGGTGTGCCTTCAGCAATGGTTTGGCCAAAATCAATAACCTGTATCCATGAACAAAGAGACATGACTACAGCCATTTGATGTTCAATCATCCAGATGGCAATCTTGAACTCTTTGTGAATCCATCCGATCAACTTAATAAGTTCTTGAACATCCGAAGAGTTAAGACCCGCTGCTGGTTCGTCCAGAAGCAGCAGAGATGGTTTCACAGAAAGTGCTCTGGCAATCTCAATTTTACGTTGGATTCCATAGGGAAGATTTTTAGGTTTTTCCTCCATGAACTGAACCAGATCGAGCTGTTCGAGAAGCTGCATGGCAATATTTCTCATCCGCTTTTCATTTTCAACGTATCGTCTATTGCGTACAAAAAGATCGAACAGGTTGTAGCCCAGGTTGTAGTGTTGAGAGATAAGAATGTTGTCCAAAAGTGACATGTCATGCCAGAGTCTTATGTTTTGAAAGGTTCTGGCAATCCCCATTGCAGTGACTCGGTGAGGCTTAAGTCCGTTAATCGGCTTTTCTTCAAAAAGAATTTTTCCTTGAGTAGGTTTATAAAAACCGCTGACAATATTAAACACAGTTGTCTTTCCGGCACCATTTGGACCAATAAGTCCCATGAGTTCATTGCCCTGAAACTCGGTTGAAAAATCAGATACTGCGGTAAGCCCCCCGAACTGTTGGGTAAGCCCTTTTATTTTAAGTAAAGACATAAATCATCTCTCCATAATGATGTCATGATTTTCACCACTCCAGATAGTTTCTATTGCTCAGGAAGTTCAATATAGAAGAATTACAGTAATCTGCATCTCTTCCATAGGATTATTTAAACTCATAGTATCTCTTAAGTTTCGGGAAAAAATCAGCAAGTTCCCTGTTTCCCATAATTCCTTCAGGCCGAAACTGCATCAGTATAACAAGAATAAGGGGAATGATGACCCATTTCAATACCTGACTTAGATGAAATGTGTCGGGAACCAGAGGGATAAAATGGATCAGTGTGTCCATCGCTGGAATAATGAATCTAAGTCCTTCAATAAGCAGGGTAAAAATGATAGCCGCAATTACAGAGCCGCTCAACGAGCCCATTCCTCCAAGATAAACCATAACTAAACACTCTGTAGATTTGAGAATGTTAAATGAATTGGGATTGATGTATCCTAGAATGTGTGCAAACAGGCCTCCGGCAATTCCTGCAAGGCCGGAAGAGAGCATAAACGCTACAAGTTTCATTTTGTTAGTATTGACACTCATTATCTCAGCTGCAATTTCGTCTTGATGGATAGCAATTATCCCTTTGCCGTAGGTTGATGATACAAATCTGCGAATGACAAAAACAGTAGCGTAGGTAAAGGTAAATGTCCAGATAAGCATCCAGGGGATGAATGCAACATCTTCCATTGCGAAGATAATCTGTTTCATTCCCATGAATCCTCTGGCACCGCCAACAGAATCCATATTTATGAACAGACTGACTATTATAAAATTAGCAGCAAGAGAGATTATTGCCAGATAGTCATCACGGGTTTTAAACGATGGCAATGCCACAAGGAGGCCTGTGACGGCTGCTGCAATACCACCTAATATCATGGTAACGGGAAAGAACCAGAGTGCAAGCTCTGGTGAGAAGATGGGGTCGCCAAATGTCTTGCTGCTTGTGAAAAACATGATGTTTAAAACAGACGTAACATAGGCACCAACAGCCATGAATCCGGCATGACCACAGGCAAATTCTCCCATATAACCGTTAATAATGTTAAAACTTGAAGATAATATAATATTTACCCCTATGAACATTATGACTGTCTGAACATAAAGATCTATCAATTCAAAATGTGCCGCAACCACCGTGCCTGCTGCAAGAATGGTGAGTAAGGCAGGTACAGAGAATTTTTTCATATGCCCCCGTTCTAATTGCAATAAGTAAGATTGTGCTTTATATGAAAGTCTCTTGAGATAGCCGTAATTATAAGACTTTCATTTTTCGTTGTGCCCATATCAGGGCATGGCAGTTATATGGTAATATCTGCATTTGACCCAATGCTTTTTGAATGGGTAATGAGTTATATCTTTGTGGATTTTGCAACACCAAATAGTCCGGTAGGCTTTATTACCAGAATGATAAGAAGTATTGAAAATGCAATAAGATCCCTGAAAGTGGATGGAAAAACCGCAACTACTAGAATCTCTACAATACCAAGCAAAAATCCTCCGACAAATGCCCCTTTTATATCACCAATGCCCCCGACAACAGCAGCAATAAATGCCTTCCATCCTATGAGTGCTCCCATAAAAGGGTCCAGAATAGGATATGACATGGCAAAAAGAATACCGGCAAGACCGGCAAGAGCAGATCCAAGAATAAAGGTAACAACTATAATGGTATCAATAGGGATTCCCATAAGAGGAATAGCAAATTTATCGTATGAGATTCCCCTCATGGCCATTCCTATTTTGGTTTTTGAAATTATGGCATTTAAAGCTATATATACAATGATTGAGGAGAGGATGACCCATATTTTAAGGTTAGTCATGCTTATCATGCCAAAATTGTATACTACTTTATCAAGAAGCTCGGGAAAACTTTTACGGCTTGCCCCCAGGAAGGCCAGATTACCATTTTCCAATATCAGCCCGCACATCAGAGCAGTTATAACAACATATAGTCTGTTTGCACCTTTACGTCTCAGAGGCCTGTAGGCAATACGCTCAAGTGCAACTCCACACATGGCCGTCAAGATCATGGTCAATGGAATCACCATTGCAAGTGTCGCCACTCCAGAAAGGCCGGTTGCCTCTTTTAGAATAAATATAGCGATGAAATATGCAATATAAGCACCCACCATGAAAATATCGCCATGGGCAAAATTAATAAGTCTCAGTACACCGTAAACCAGGGTGTAGCCAAGTGCAATAAGAGAGTAAAAACTTCCCCACTGCAACGCATTGAATAGGTTTTGAATAATACTGTCAAACACGTTAATACACCCCCTTATGGATTAAATTAGGAAAACACAGCAGGAGCATTACAGGAAGACTATCGTCTGGTTAGACAGTAACATTCTCCCCGATAGTAAGAACATAAGCAGCTTTGCTGCAATTAATGTCTGATTGAAATTCCTGAGTAAAAATATATTGTTCACTGTAAAGCAAGGGCATTGTCCCGTTACCAGGATAATGCCCCGCAATGTTTGGTGTTATTATTTAATATGGTTCTGGGCTCAGAAATACCTTCTTAGAGAGCAATCTCTGAATTATGGGCATACAGATTCTGAAAATTCAAATTCACCTGCATCGTTAATCTTTACAACAACTGCACACTTGATCGGGTCTCCTTGCTCATCAAATTTCATGTTGCCGGTGATTCCTTTGACCTCTTTGATAGAAGAAATTCCCTCTCTGATAGCCTCACGATCTTTTCTTACGTTTCCTGTGATTTTGCCCGCATTCTGGATACCTGCCAGAACAACATTTATGGCATCCCAGGTGAGGGCTGCAACATCCGCTGGCTGATAACCATAGAGTTTGTTGTATTTGTCAATAAACTCCTTGGTTGCACCCTTGGCTCCGGCTGCGGCGTAGTGGGTAGAAAAATAGTGACCTTTGCAATCATCTCCGCAAAGAGTCATAAGTTCGGAGTTACCCCATGCATCAGCACCCATAAAAGGGCCTTTCCATCCAAGATCGTGTGCCTGTTTGACTATGAGAGCAACCTCATTGTAGTTGTTTGGAAGAAATATAAAATCTGGTTTGGCTGCAATGATTTTGGTAAGCTGTGCACTGAAATCTTGATCTTTATCGCCATACGATTCAAATGCAACAACTGCACCATCACCCTTTTTCTTTTTAAAATCAGCCTGAAATATTTCAGCAAGATTTTTGCTGTAGTCGTTGGCAAGGGCGTAAAGAACAGCAGCAGTCTGTGCTTTAAAGGTTTTAGTTGCGAAATCTACAGCAACAGGGCCCTGAAAGGGGTCAAGAAATGCCGCACGAAATACCCATGGACGATCTTTGGTTGTATCAGGGTTTGTTGACCATGGAGAAATCATGGGCGTTCTGTTGTCATTAGCGACTTGTCCTGCCGGTACTGCCTGTTTGCTTGAGTTGGGGCCAACCATTGCAAGAATCTGATCTCTTTCAATGAGCTTTAATGCAACGGCTACCGCAGATTCAGCCTTGGATTCATTATCTTCATATATAAATTCAAGTTTATATTTTTTGCCACCCACATCAAGACCACCCTTTGCATTAACCTCATCCATGAGCATCTGACCAGCAAATTTTGACTCTTCGCCAACCTTGGGAATTTCACCTGTCAGAGGGATATTAAAACCAATTTTAATTGTATCTTCTCCTGCAAGGGCAAGTGATGTACAAAAGCAAAACAGAATCGAAACAATAATGAATAAACTGTACGGTTTTTTCACAGAAACTCTCCTTTTTTAATGTCTCTAACTATTTGTAGCAAAACCATCTAAAGTAGTACTGGCTACTATTTGCCAAGCATTCCTTTGCGAAGAGCTTCATCACCTGTAAAAGTAGCATCTTCGAGCAGCCATATTGAGAACAGAGCTTTTTTGAAATCAAGACCGGTAATGGTGGCGGCAACTTTATCGTTGTACTGTATTGAAGTGCCTTCGCCTGGGATATAGATATATTTCCAGGTATCCTGTTTTTCAGCCTTTACAAGACTTTTGATAAATATATCAATGTTGCTTTTTTGAGCATCATAGTTTGCACCTGCACCATACTTGAACCCATCGGAAAAAACATCAGTAGTTTTATCTATTGGCCCCTGTCTTTTCCATGACATTGTTATTGCCATAGGCTCATCAGCTTCAATAATCTTTTTGGAATCAGAACTTTTTGCCTGTAGATAGAGAGCTCCCTCATAAACCTTGAAGCCAAATTTCTTACGGGTACCCGTACCATTGAGTACAAGTTCACCTTTACCTCCATCAAGGGTAAGCTTTTCAGGGATAGCCACATCATCTGAGGCTTGAACAGCAGGTGTGGATATGACAAACATACACATTACTGACGCTAATGCCAAAACTTTTGCAGCCCAATTTTTTTTAAACATTGTCAACTCCTTTGAAATTTTAATAAACCATTATTAAAGTCATTGCCAGGATTAATATCCAGACAAACGGAAATAAAATGATAGGTACTACAAAAAAATACAAAATAATTTTAAAAAGACTATTGAAATATCATATCTGAAACTGCTCCATCATTACTTTAAGTTTTTCAGCAAGTTTAGAGAGGTTTTCAGCACTGCCGTTTAGCTTTGAACTGTTATTTGACATTTCAGTTGCTTCCTGATTAACACCGGCTATATCACTTGAAATTTCCGATGATACAGCAGAGCACTGGGCAACGTTTGTCGCTATCTCCTGAATTCCTTGAGAGCCCTGGGCGACATTAGTACTTATCTCCTGGGTTGCAGTAGATTGATCCACAATTGTCCGGGCAATGGTTGAAATAATATCATTGACTTCTGTTATAATCGAGGTGATTTTTTCAATGCTCGATATTGTATTCTCAGTGGTATTTTGAACACTTTTAATTTGGTTGCTGATAGCCTTGGTAGCAGCAGCAGTCTGGTTGGCAAGTTCCTTGATCTCATTTGCAACTACGGCAAACCCCTTGCCCGACTCTCCAGCTCTGGCTGCCTCAATGGTTGCATTAAGTGCAAGAAGGTTAGTCTGTCCAGAAATATCTGCGATGGTTTCGGTAACTTTTCCAATGTCTCTGGCTGCCTCTTCAAGCTTTTTTATGTCCACAGATGTGTTGCGTGCCTGGGCTACAGCTTCATTTGAAATGGTACGAGCCTTGTCAGATCGTTTTGCTATTTCACTGATGGTTGCAGTGTTCTCTTCTGTTGCCGCAGCCACAGTACTCAGATTCGCTGACGTCTCCTCAATTGCGGCAGCTACAGAATTGAGATTTGAACTCATCTCCTCAGTTGCAGTAGCTACTGTATTGAATCTTACTGCTGTTCCTTCAGAACTTTTTGACATGTGAAGAGAGATATCTTTAAGCTCCATGGATGATAAAGAGAGTGTCTTGACATCGCTGCTGATATCTTTTACCACTCCTCCTATGTTGGTGACTATTTCGTTAAGTGCACTGGCCAGAATTCCTATCTCATCCTTTTGATCTATATCAAGGGTACGGGTGAAATTACCTTTGGACATCTGTTTTGAGAAGCTTACGGATTTTATGATTGGAACGGTAATCATTCTTGTTATAAATAAGGAGAGGCAAAAACCAAACAAAATCGCTCCCACTCCGATCATCAAAGCCAATCTGGATTGAGAGGCTCCTTGAGTAATAACCTGTTCTGTTCCTTCTGCTGCAATAGTTTTGGCGTTGATGTAAAGATCTTCAATAAGCGGTTCCGTGCTGTTGACAGCGTTATTCATTTTTGCATATAGGGCAGTGATTTTTGTGTCCTGTGCAACCAGAGTGTCAAAAGCCTGTTTGTATGCTGTCAGATATTTGATGGAATTTTTTTTGTAATCTGGATCAACAGTTGAGTTCTCTACTGCTTTGGAAAGATTCCTGATAGCCTGATGTGCTTTTCCCTCGTACTCCTTGCCTCCAAACAGCAGGTAATCCTTCTCCTTGCTTCTGACTTCAAGAAGAAGAGCCTTGGCATTGGGAAGATATGTCAATTTAAATACCTCATCAATATCGGCAATTGAGCTCTCCATCTCTTTAAAATATACGCTTCCAGCTTCAAAATTTTCGGCACTCTTAAGTTTTTCCAGAGATTCTCCATAAGCTTTTAGTACATCTCTCAACAGATCCTTTATCATCTCCTCATTGGCCTTGGATTTATTGATAACCTCGTCATACTCTGCTATCAATACTCCGAGACGATCAAGGTATTCTCTGTCATCATCATCTGACCAGTATCTGTTTTGGGTCTGGACAATCTTGAGCATATGGATATAAAGATCCTCAACATCAAGATAAGCCATCTCAAGGTCAAGACGGTCAGCAGCTTTGGCAAACGCCCCCCGCAAACCAGAATTAACGTCAAGCCCCCTTTGTTCATAGGATTTACTCAAATCATTAAAAGCCTTTGCATAGGTATCAATATATTGGGAGATATCTGCCGCTTTCTGAGCTGTTGTGCTGTTGTGGGATTCTTTTGCTTTTTTGACGATATTTTGTGCACTCAGTGTAAGGAGCTTTATATTATCTTCAATCTCTTTTAAATATTTAGTATCAAGCGTGGAAAGAAAGTTTTTTTCATCAATGCGGCATTGTTTCATAAGAGTTTTAATATCAGCGGCTTGTGCTGCAATAGCAACATTTACTTCCATCAGGTTTTCAAAATTCTTTGCGGTTGATCTTACAGTTACATGGTAAATAGCCATGACACATATAAACAGCAGCAGCACAATACCAAACCCACCAACTAATTTTGTGGCCATTTTAAGGTTATTAAAAAATTTCATTTGTGCAACCATCCTCCTTATTTACGACTCTATGATTTGCAACTTGAATAATATGGAAAGTTCTACAATAAGACCCATCTGACACAAGGGGGCGGAGAAAAATTTATAATTTTGTTCTGTAGTCTTGTTTGTGATAGGAAAAACAGAGTTTATCCTGTAAAAACAAGCTATGATATTAGATAGAGTCATTGGGGCTGTCAAGCATAAAATTTTAAAGATTTGATATAAAAAATGGAGTTTTTTATGAAAAAGATTGTTGTTCTGCATGGAGTTAATCTGAACATGTTTGGAAAGCGTGACCCAGATCAGTATGGCACTATTACCTTAAAAGAAATTGATCAAAAGATAGAACAGCTTGCCTTGGAACTGGGTGTGACAGTAGAGTGTTTTCAAACCAACCATGAAGGGGAGATGGTGGAAAAGGTTCATCAGGTTCATTATAATAATGTGGATGGAGTCATTATCAACGCTGGTGCATGGACACATTACAGCTACGCTATCATGGATGCTCTGGGGATACTTAAAATTCCAATTGTTGAGGTGCATATGTCTCATGTTCATGCCCGTGAACCGTTCAGGCATATTTCGGTAATTGCCCCTGTTGCAAAAGGGCAGATTACAGGATTTGGAGTCAACAGTTATCTGCTTGGGTTAAGGGCTCTTGTTGGATTGATATTCTGATGAGTAAGTGCTGTTACGCAGTGGATACTAAAAAACAATGCTTCCGGATTTTTTATGCCCGTGAAACTTCATTATTTTTTAAGGGCACTGCGTAACAGCACTGAGTGGTTCTTCAAGTTTAAACTGTCGGGTGGATTTCAAAGCAATTCACGATTTCAAGTACTCTTATACCCGACAATCAAACCTTGAAAGAACAGTAATCAGTAAGTTTATTAAAATCTGCGTCTAATAAAATCAAAGAGTTATTACACCAAAAAAACGTCGATTTAGGGCTTTTTACGAGATTATCACAGATATTAATATAAAACAGATAAAGGGCAGAGTGGCATTATCATGGAAAAAATCCCTGAATTTGCAATCATAGGTCACCCAAATGAGGGTAAATCATCAGTGGTCTCTACTCTGGCAGAGGACGATACAGTTAAGATAAGTCCGATACCGGGAGAGACTGTTGTATGTCAGGTTCTACCGGTAGTGATTAACGGGCAGGAGATAATAAGATTCACTGATACTCCTGGATTTCAAAACCCCAGAGAGACCCTTGCCTGGATGAAAAATTATTCCGGTCCAGATGAGCTGCTCTTGCAGTCATTTATCGATACTCACCGTAACGACCCTGATTTCAGGGATGAGTGTGAGCTTCTGACCCCTGTGGCACGGGGAGCCGGAATAATTTTTGTTGTAGATGGCTCCCGCCCCGTAAGGCAATCCGACCGGATTGAGATGGAGATTTTAAGAATTACGGGCCGCCCCAGGATGTCTATTGTCAACTGCAAGGGTGAGGAACCTGTTCATCTGAATCAGTGGCAAAATGAGTTCAGAAAACATTTCAACTCAATACGCCAGTTTAATGCCCACAGGGCTACCTGGCATGAAAGAATTGATCTGCTGGAGAGCCTTAAGGGGGTTGATCAAGATTGGCAGCCAGCACTCACAAAGGTTATTGATCAGTTCAAAGAAGAGTGGAGTCACAGAAACAGACTCACAGCAGCAATGACCGTGGAGATGCTGGAACATATCCTCACTTTCACCATGACCGTAAATATAGGAGAGTCCGAGACATTAAATGATGTTAAACTCAAACTTCAGGATCAATTCCGTCAGAAGATTGAAGCAATGGAGAGACTCACCCATGAAAAAATCAGAAAACTTTTCAGGCACAACATCTTTAACTGCAAGCTGCCTTCAAACTCAATGCTCCATGAGGATCTTTTCAGTGAAAAGACCTGGCAGTTTTTAGGGCTCTCTCCCAGGGAAGTTGCCATTGCCGCTGGAATGGCAGGCGGTGCTGCAGGTGTTATTATAGATGTTATTGCCGCCGGCATCTCTTTTGGGGTATTCTCGGCTATTGGAGGAATTGTGGGTGCAGGCTCTGCACTTCTGAGCGGAAGACGCATCTCAGATATAACATTCAAAGGGGTAAGACTTGGTAAAGATCAGGTCAGAGTCGGACCTTTTTGCAACCTTCAACTTATGTATATTCTCCTGGACAGGATGATGATATTTCATGGCAGTATTATTAACTGGGCACACTCGCGTCGGGAGTTTTCCGACTCTTTGGACATTGATATCACAACAAACCTTAAAAAAGGGATCTCTTCCAGATGGGATGATACGACCAAAAAGGTGTGCAGCCGTTTTTTTCACAGTTTATGTGGGAAAAACCGATTTAAATACAAAAAACAGGAGATAAGAGAGAATATGGAGCTAGCCATTTTTTCTGTTCTGAAAAAATCGATATAACAGTCATGCTTTGACCTGTAGTAAAAAAGAAAGTTTGACGATTTAAGTGACTTAAAATAACCTTTATATATCATATGTGGCAAAACTATCTGCTATTATTAAATAATAAAATTTTATTATTACAGCTATTTAAGCAGAAATTTAACATAAAAAATAGAAATGAGGCACAATTATGAATTTTCCATATAACATCAGCTCTTTTAAAAAAATTAAAAAGGGGCAGGAAGATTTAGAGATGCTGTGCTCTACCATGTTTAATACAAATGCTGCTGGAGTAATGATAACAATTATTGAAAATGGGCTGATCCTTGCAATCAATGATAGTATGCTCAAAATCCTCGGGTTATCACGGGAAGAGTGTGAGGGTAAAAACATATTAGAGATGGGATTTTATACGAACAAAGATAGCAGGAATAAAATAATTGAATTTCTGATTGACAAAAAATCTATCCACAATATGGAACTTCCCTTTCTTACTAAATCAGGAGAATTGCATTACGGTATCTTTTCAGCAAAAATTATTCAGTTCCAAAACAAATCGTGCATCTTTACATCCATGGTTGATATTACCTGTAAAATAGATGCCCAAATCTCCCTTGAAAATACTGCCAACAGACTCGAAGCCCTTTTTCAATCCATGCCTGATATGCTCTTTGTCGTTGATTACTCTGGGAAGATACTGCACACAAACAGAGCGGTCTCTGATAGACTTGGCTACACAAATGAGATACTCAACAGCATGCATATTTTAAATATTCACCCATCGAACAGAAGGGCTGAAGTGGTAACCGTCATGGGACAAATGTTGTCAGAAGAGATAACTCAATGCAATATTCCTTTGGTGACCATTACCGGTGAGGAGATTCCGGTTGAGACAAACATTGTTTTAACCAATTGGAATGACCAGAATGTTATCATTGGAATTTCAAGGGATATGACAGAACGGATGACAATGGAACAAAAACAGCAGGAACTTCAGAAGCAGCTTCAACACGCCCAAAAAATGGAGGCTATAGGAGTACTTGCCGGTGGTATAGCCCATGATTTCAATAATATTCTTTTCCCGATAACCGCGTATTCTGAAATGTTGCAGGATGCTCTCTCAAACTCACAGGATGAACTCTCGGATTCACAGGGTACATTCTCAGATTCACAGGACGCACTCCAGGATTCACAAAATCGACTTACAGACCTGCAGAATTTAGAGAGTCAGAATAACTCTTCGACTTTCAACAATTTGATAGAATATGTAAACCAGATCCATTCATCTGCTATCAGGGCAAAAGATCTTGTAAAACAGATTCTTACATTCAGCAGGGAAGTTAACCAGGATATTCAGCCTGTCCAGCCTTCGTTAATAGTCAAAGAGGCGATAAAACTCATTCGTAAAACCGTGCCTAAAAGTATTAAAATTGAATATAAGATCAATCCAGAGTGTAAAATGGTCATGGCCGATTCAACCCAAATATATCAGATTGCCATGAATCTTATAGTTAATGCCTTTCATGCTATGGAGTCATCCGGTGGAACGCTCACTGTAAAACTTGATAATATCATAAGAGCCGGGGTGGATGATAGCAGCAACAGCGGAGCAATTAACAGTAGCAACGAAAAAGAGCTTCTCAATGACGAAAGCAAAGGTGCAAATTATATACATCTCTCGGTCTCAGATACCGGCACCGGAATAGATGAGCTTACCATTGGAAAAATATTTAACCCCTATTTTACAACAAAATCCAAGGATAAGGGAACCGGACTTGGTCTTTCTGTGGTTCATGGTATTGTAGAACTTTATAAAGGAGAGATCTCCGTAAGAAGCATACCAGGTGAGGGAACTACATTTAATGTTTTTTTACCGGCCATTCAAGATAAAGATAAACAGAGTACATCTGTAAAAAAAAATATAACTCTCAAAGGAAGCGAAAGAATCCTGTTTGTTGATGACGAAAAGATGATAATCACTCCTCTTACAAGGATGCTTCAGATGCTTGGATATCAAGTTACACCATTCACCAGCAGTCCCCAGGCCTTGAAAGCATTTGCAAAAAATCCACACTCCTTTGATCTTGTTATAACAGATTTTTCGATGCCCGATATGTCAGGTATCCAGCTCTCAGCAGAGATATTGAAAATTAGACCACAGATGCCTGTTATACTTTGTACCGGTTTCAGTTACGGCCTTACGCCTGAAAAGGCAGAGCAATTTGGCATCAAAGCTCTGCTTATGAAACCTGTAATAAAATCTGAGCTTACACAAGCGATCCGGCAGGTACTTGATGGATACAATTCAACGCTGAGCCAATCGGCATGAAAAAATTTTTTATACATAAAACTGCATCAACATAAGGAGTAAAACATGAAAACATTGTATTTGGAAAAGATATCTATGAGAAAATCGTCATCCACCACAACCATCCTGACCATAGTATCTCTGTGCATAATATCTTTGTACATAAACTCACCTGCCTTTGCCCAGGAAAAGATTGTAAATGTAGCCACTTTAGATGACTATTCACCCTACTGCTTCTCCAAAAACGACAAAAAGAGTTCGCAAGAGTCAATTCCGCCTGGATCAGACTCTGCAAATCTTCAAGGATATAGTTGGGATGTATTAAGAGAGAGCTTTCATGCAGAGGGATATACGATAAAGTTGAGCGTCTATCCATGGAAAAGAGCAGTATATGACACAAAGACAGGAATAGAGGATATTGTTTTTCCTATGATAAAGAGTCAGGAAAGAGAAGAATCTTTCTACTTCTCAAAAGAGTCTGTAGATCAGGTCAACTTTATTGTTTACGTACCGTTAGATTCAACAATACAGTGGCAGGGAATCGAGTCTTTAAATGGGCTGACTGTGGGACAGATAAGAGGCTGGAATCTTGGAAAACAGTGGAGTCAGAATGACAAGATAAAAAAAGATGATCTAACCAAAATCATACAGGGATTCAAAATGCTTGATATGGGCCGCATAGCTGGTTTTGCAGGATATGAAATAAATTTTGATTACGCTCTTAAAAATGAGAACTGGAAAACAAAATATAAAAAGTTGCCATCATTTGATGCCTCAATTGAATACGTGGCCGGTGTTAAAACCAACCCCAGAGTTCCTGATATTCTCCGTGCCTTCGATCTTGGTAAGAAAAAGATCGTGGAAAATAAAACGTTTGATCTTATTTCAACGAAGTGGGGTGTTGATATTACCATAAAGGACTGATTTGGAATGGATAAACCTGAAACAGCAATACCTTTACTTTCTGAAATAGAGCTTCTAAGAGAAAAAAATCTGAAGCTGCAAACCTCGTAAAAAGTCGATTTTTTAAAATGTGTCATAAATAAAATCAGATAGTTATGACTCTAAAAAATATAAATTTAGGACTTTTTACGAGGGCGTCAAATATTAAATACACAGCTACTTGACCATTCTGACCGCTATAAAACTCGAATTTCCCCTGATGAATAATAGTTGCACCGAAGCACCTTTTTGAACCTGCCTAAGTATGCTGTTGTATTGATTCATGTTTTCAACCGGTCTGTGGTTAACTTCCCTTAGAAGATCGCCCACCCTGATTCCAGAACGGTCAGCCTTGCTGTCAGGTTCAATATCTGTCACTATAAGACCATTTGCTCTGGCATTATAACCAAATTTTGAGGCTATATCCTCATTGAGCAGGCTTAGGTTCATTCCAAACTCATCAAATCCGGTCTGGGATTCAGAAGCTAATAGTTCTCCTTGCTCTGAATCACTTCTTTTTGAAAGAGAGACTTTAACGGTTTTCATCTGACCTGCACGAATAAAGGTTAAATCAACCTTTTCTCCGACAGCATGTCCTGCAATTGAAGCTGAAAGTTCACGGCTAGATTTCACCTGTTCATCGTTTACTTTGAGTATTATATCACCTGGTTTAATTCCGGCCTTATCTGCTGGATGATCTTTATATACAGTTCCAACAAGAACTCCATAACTCTCTTTAAAACCATAGTATTCAGCAAGTTCCGGTGTGATGTCCTGGATTCCGACACCCAGCCATCCGCGTGTCACCTCACCTGAAGTTTTTAGCTGCTCCACAATTCCTTTAGCCATATCTGATGGTATGGCAAAGCCAATTCCCTGACCAGACTGTATGATAGCCGTATTGATGCCTATAACCTCGCCTTCAAGATTTAAAAGCGGACCACCGCTGTTACCTGGATTGATTGATGCATCAGTCTGTATAAAATCATCATAAGGACCTGATCCCAGAATTCTGCCTTTTGCACTTACAATACCTGCTGTTACAGTCTGCTCAAGACCAAAAGGGCTCCCAATTGCCACTACCCATGTTCCTATCTTTAAATCAGAAGAGTTACCAAGTTTCAGAGAAGAAAGCCCTTTTGCATCAATTTGGATACG
>JADGBC010000045.1 GCA_015231705.1 Desulfamplus sp.
TTGATTTTTGTCAACTGGGCAGTGGTATCTGTGTCGTTAGGTCCAAAGCTCTCCTGCTGAACTATTTCAATTCCGAAATCCTTGGCCTGACTCAAAAGCTGGTTTTTTCCGCTCTCACCAAAGGCGTTTGCAACGGTTATGATGCCAAGTTTTTTGATATTTTTTGACTGCATCTGTTTATAAATAGCAGCAACTGCCAGAAGATCGCTCTGGGCGGTTTTAAATACCCATGGTTTAACAGGAGATGTAATTTCAACACCTGCGGCACAGCTTATAAGGGGTACCTGAGCTCTCTCGACAAAGTTTACTATGGCAAGGGTTGTGGGGGTTGTACTTGGTCCTATGATAGCAAGAACATTGTCTTTATGGAGAAGCTTGTTTACCGCACTTACAGCTTTGGCCGGATCTCCTTCAGAGTCATAGATCACAGCCTCAAGCATATGTCCGTCAATACCACCTGCTGCATTGATCTGATCTACCATCATCTCCATGCTTTTCTTTTCAGGGTCTCCAAGAAAAGAGGCAGGCCCTGTGACTGCGAAGATACCTCCTATTTTGTAAACAGATTCTGCCATTGCGGATTGTGTCATAATTGAAGAAAACACGAGCATAAAGCAGATCGCCATTACCAACATAATGTTGTTGATTGTTCTGTGTTGCATTGAATTGTTCTCCCTTTAAAATGAGCATTCATGGTAAACAGGCATGAGTAAATAACCGGCACGGCCGGAGCGGGGTATTGCTCTTGGCCACAACGAACAATGAAAGTCCCATGATTACTGCTAATTCAAGAGACTTTCACATAAACTTTTATGATCATGCCAACTGTAAAAAAATAATCTTATTTTCATAGATGAGCTTCTTTCAGGTGTCAAGCCTTTTTGATCCTGGATTCAGGTCATCTGCATATGCCACATCTGCTGCAGTCAATCATGGGGCAGTCCAGAGATGTTTTCTGATTTTGTGCTTGTTTGAACTCTTTTATTAAAAATTGCTTTTTAATACCTGTATCAAGAATATCCCATGGAAGAGCTGCATCAAGGTCAATGGATCGGCATATGATATTTTCCAGCACCGCTGACTTTTTTTTAAAAGAGGGTAATGATGATTTTCCTCCCGAAGAGGTTGATGCTGACATTTCCCCTGAAGAGATTGATGCTGACTTTTTTTCTGGGGCTGTCGATAATTGCAGGGAGTTTAGAGCCACTGTCCACCCTTGTTCCGAAGCGGTTTCAAGAACATGTGAGAGACGACGATCTCCCCGAGAGAGCAGGGCATTTATGGTTGCTGTTCTGGGTGATTCCGTTTGGATTGCAAGATTGGACACCCCTTTTAGTCCATCTCTGATAACAGCCACTTTTTTCTTGAAAATTGAAGAGGTATCCATGGCACACCACTGAAACGGGGTTGTCGGTTTGGGAATAAATGGGTTTATACTCAAAGTGATGGTTCCCATCTTTTTATTAATTCTGCTTGCCTCAAGAAATACATTTTTTATCTTTTTTGTAAGATACACAATCTGCATGACATCATCTTGATCTTCAAAAGGGAGACCAACCATGAAATAGAGTTTAAGATTCATAATGCCGTGTGTTACAAGGCGTTCAACTGCAGATAAAATCTGGCTCTCATTGATTTTTTTGTTGATGATCTCTCTCATTCTCTGGGAACCTGCTTCAGGTGCAACAGTCGCAGTTTTAACCGAAGATTTTACAAGAGTCTCCACAGTTTCATCGGTCAGAGCATCTAATCTCAAGGAGCTAAAGGAGATATGCAGGTTATCAGCAATGCCTCTTGCACAAATCTGGTTAATACCAGGGTGGTCAGAGACTGTTGCACTGACAAGCCCTATTTTATCTGTAAGCTCTTTTGCCTTATCCATTGCACGGATTATCCCGTTGTCAGGGTAGAACCTTGGAGGTCTGTAAATAAAGCCCGCACTACAGAAGCGGCATCCATGGTGACAACCTCTTCCTGTTTCAATAAGGAATGTGTTATTAAATGCAGTGTCATTTGTCAGGATTTTTGTGGTTGTAGCAATAGTGTCAAGGTTACTGAGATGCTGAACCTTGATTTTGGCAGGAATCTCACTGTGAAGGGGTACTATGTCTGACAAATTACCATTTTTATCATAGGAGGGCAGGTAGAATTCAGGCACATAAGCCCCCTGAACTGACATGGCAAGCTGTTTTTTAATCTGTTCGTGGTAAGTACCGGAAAAACTGAGGAAAGTGTCAAGAAAGGCGGGGATCATCTCTTCAGATTCCCCGAGAAGGAAGCAGTCAATAAATGGAGCAATCGGTTCCGGATTTAAAAAACAGGCAACCCCTCCGGCAATTATGAAGGGGTGTGAAGACTTTCTGTCAGAGGTTCTTGGAGGGATGCCTGCATTTTTTAGTATTGAAACAATATTGATATAATCATTTTCAAATGATACGGAGAAGGCGATGACATCGCAGCAGGAGAGGGGCATTTGAGTTTCAATGCTTGTCAGCTCTTCAGATGATCCCATACAGTCTTTTTTAGATGATGTCAGCGATCTTTTTTGAAATGATGCCAAGGAGTCTCTGATTGTCTTGTTGCCATCAGAGGAGTTCTTTCTTTGCCTTGTCTCAGTTCCGCTCTGTTTGGCATCAGCTCTGTCCGGCAGAAAGAATCTGTGGCATGAAACATTTTCGTTGTCATTAAGCAGTCCATAAACCGACTGAAAACCTAAGTTCGACATACCTGTGTGGTAGGTATTGGGATAGACAAGGCCTATGTTGACAAGCCCTTTTTGTCTCTTGAGAACCGCTCCTTGCTCATGCCTTTTGATTACTGCTCCCTGCTTCTCACTCCTCTTAACACTACCCCTTTTTGCGTTAACACCTTCACCTGTATCTAAATTGTAGTTATTGACTCTGTATTTGCTGCTTGCCCCTCTATTTTTCCCCATTAATTATTGTGCTTTTTTTCTCAGAAATGTCGGTATTTCAAGATTCTCACAATCTAAGAACGAGTTGTGATTTATATTTCTTCCATCTTCATTGGCAGCTTTCTTGTAAGTGGTTTTTTTGACCACTGGTTTGTCTTCATCCCAATTTTCAAGCTCGTCCTGCGTCGGTACTCTTATCTTGCCCTGGGGAGGAACAGGTACAGATACCGGTACATCCTGTTCGATTTTATGGAATCTTTTCTGACGGGTTTTGTTTATTGGAAGAACATTTACCGAACGGGATTCATCCATACCAATACCTGTGGCAATGACGGTAACCCTCATCTCGTCTCCAAGAGTTTCATCAAAGGTCTGGCCCCAGATAATCTCTGCATCGTCTCCTACCTCCTGATGGATACGGTCTGATGCCTCCATAACCTCATCCATAGTGATATCTGACGTACAGGTGATATTCATCAGCACGCCTCTTGCTCCTGCAATGGAGATATCCTCAAGCAGTGGGTGAGAAATAGCTTTTTCAGCAGCTTCAACAGCCCTGTTTTCTCCGCTTGCAATACCAATACCCATAAGAGCCATACCAGCTTTGGACATTGTGGTTCTGACATCTGCAAAATCGAGATTTATATGCCCTGGCAGCATGATCAGGTCAGTGATACCTTTGACAGAATGGTGAAGAATCTCGTCTGCTCTTACAAACATATCTTTCATCTTTGAGCCTGGAGATGCAAGTCCTCTTAAGCGGTCATTGGGGATAGTAATAACAGTGTCAGTGATGTCACGGAGGTTCGAGATACCCTCCTCGGCCTGACTTGCCCTCTTTTTTCCTTCAAATGAGAATGGCTTTGAGACCACTGCAACGGTCAGAATACCAAGCTCCTTGCATATCTCGGCAATTACCGGTGCTGCACCTGTGCCAGTACCGCCGCCTAACCCTGCTGTAATGAACACCATGTGGCTGTCAATTAAAGCAGTTCTTAACTCTTCAATGTTTTCAAGGGCAGCATCTCTTCCAATATTGGGATTAGCTCCAGCCCCAAGACCCTGGGTCAGTTGTGCTCCCAACTGAATTTTTTTCTCTGCCTTTGACAGATCCAGTGCCTGGGCATCTGTATTTGCAACAATAAACCGGACGCCCTGAAGATTGGACTCGATCATGTTGTTGACAGCGTTCCCACCAGCCCCTCCTACACCGATCACCTTGATTTTTGCATTTGCATGGGTCTCATTTTCCATATAAGAAAAATTCATAAGATACCTCTATTGTTTTGATCAGTTATTTATAATAATTATCTATATTTATATAATTTTTGAATAAATGTCAGCTTTTTTTAATAAAATTGTGGTTTTTATTAAAAAATGTTGTTCTAAACAGCTCTTTTGAGAAAAATATTAAAGAATATCTTTAAACCACTGCTTCATTCTTTCCAGAAGACCGGAGAAACTGATTCGGTCACTTTTTTTCAACTGTATTTTCGTACTGTTTTTGCTTCCATAAATAACAAGCCCTACACCTGTGGCAAAAGCCGGGTTCTTAACTACATCCTTAAGTCCACCTATGTTTTGAGGCTGGCCGATTCTTACCGGTACTGAAAAGACAGATTCAACAACTTCAGCTATTCCGTTGAGCATGGCACTGCCCCCGGTAAGAACAAGTCCAGATGGAAAAGCATTTTCAAGACCATTGCTGTAGATTTCGTTCTTGAGTATTGAAAACATCTCCTCAACTCTTGGCTCAAGAATTTCAGCCATGATCTCCTTAGGAACTGTTCTGGATTCTCTTCCACCAACCCCTTTTACCTCAACTGTTTCACCGTGTTTGATGTTACTCAAAAGGCATGTTCCATGTGCTATTTTGAGTTTTTCTGCCTCTGCAATAGGTGTCCTTAATCCAATCGAAATATCATTGGTCAGATTATGACCCCCAAGTGTCAGCTCAAAGGTGTGCTTGATATGGTTTCCCTTAAAAAGAGCAAGATCTGTTGTTCCTCCGCCAATATCTGCAAGTGCACATCCAAGTTCCCTCTCTTCACGGTTAAGTACCGCCTCTCCTGATGCTAAAGATTCCAGGACAATGTCACATACTTCAAGATTTGCCTTGTTGCAGCATTTAATAATGTTTCGTGCAGATGAGACAGCACCAGTTACAATGTGGATTTTTGTTTCCAGGCGAACACCGGTCATGCCCACAGGATTCTGGATGGATTCTTGATCATCCACAATGAACTCCTGGGGAATGACGTGGATGGTCTCCCTGTCCATGGGGATGGCCACGGCACTTGCAGCTTCAATCACCCTGTCCACATCCTGCTCGGTGATCTCCCTGCCCTTTATGGCAATAATTCCGTGGCTGTTAAACCCCTTGATATGCCCTCCTGCAATGCCTACATAGACAGACGAAATCTGGCATCCTGCCATAAACTCAGCCTCTTCCACGGCTTTTTTTATGGACTCGACAGTAGAATCAATGTTGACCACTGCACCTTTTCGCAACCCAATCGAAGGGTGAGATCCCATCCCAATGATATTGATTGTACCATCCACCAACTCTCCCACCACGGCACATATCTTTGTGGTACCTATGTCAAGACCCACGATTATTTTCTCTTCTCCCTGCAAATCAAGTACCTCCATCTATGTGTTCCGGCAGAGCATATCCGGCAATATCTTTAATTTTAATAACAACGTTTTCTGGGTTTATTACATCAATTGAACTGACTTGTTTATCGTTTTTATTTTTTTGCATATAATTTATAATATGTCGAATTATTTTAAATTTTTCTTCATAATTATCAAATCCAATATTTATTTTGACGGGTTGTCGAACCAGTTCAGGAGGTTTGTCAACCTGTTGCATGGCAGGTATCGAATTTATGATCAAATCAACCTCTATACCGCTCTCTTCATCGGCTGAAATTCTCTGGATAACCTCATTTTTTTTCATGAGAAGCAGCTTCATTACGGAGTCGTAAATTCTACCAGAAAAGCTGTAAGTATCATCCAGCCTGGAGAGTTTCATACCTGTAATGACAGGCAGCGTTAGTTGCTCATTTATATTTTTTGCATCACTACCAGTATTGCTGACGTTGCCGGTACTAACAGCATTGATGTTGCTGTTACTATCCATGTTGACCCTGTTGTCAATGTTATCTGAATGGGTGTTAATATTATTTGTGCTTGCTGTGTCGCTGTTGGTATCATCTGGGTTATAAACATTGCCCATACCAGTACTGTTTCTTATATCATTGACGAATATGTCGCTGCCAATCGCATCATTCTCAGTAAATGGTACCCCTTTACGGTTAATAATGATATCTGCCCTGTCCGGTATATGCACCACTGCAAGGGGAACCTCCTCTCTGATAGTAATGACTATTTTGGATGGCAAGGAGCGTTTCACCGAAGCATCTTCTATCCAGGGATGAGATATTATTTTCATGCGTGTACGACGAAGATTGACCGAAAAAATGTTATCTTCAGGAAATAGTTCGGCCTGCTCAATAACCTCCTCCTTGGATAATATGTGTGTGCCTGAAACAGATATCTCCTTTATAGCCAATAGATTAGACTGAGTAACTGCATTTTCAATAAAAATGAATAAAAGCGTTGTCAGGCTTACAAGGATAGCAACCATTATAATCTTAAGAGACAATTCAAGACCGTACATGAAGTCAAATCCAGGCACTGTTGTCGTATCTCGGCTGGTGTTTGGTCGGAATCGGTTATTTCTGGCACTTTTATTCACCCTGGATAATCACCTCCTCTGAAAGTTTAACTGAAAATTTTTCAAATACAGTCTTTTTCACAATCTCTTTGAGAGTGATTATATCCATAGCAGTTGCGTTACCAAGGTTTATGATAAAATTTGCGTGTTTCTCTGATACCATGGCATCTCCGACTCTCCTTTTTTTAAGGCCTGCCATCTCAATAAGAGCTCCTGCTGATTTCCCATTATCAGGATTTTTGAAAAAGCAGCCGGCACATGGCATACCATGTGGCTGTGTAGTTTTTCTTTTTTTTATCAGGGTTCTCCATGATTGCTCTACTTTTTCCCTATTACCTTTTCTCAGCAAAAAAGAGGCTTTGAGAATAACCGGCTGGCTATCTTTTTGCCTGACGTTGACTGATGAAATAGCTGGTCGAGAGATAAAATCAAGTTTTCGGTGGGAAAATAGAAGCTGTGATCTGTCAAGTCTCCTGATATTATTATCTGTGTCCAGAATATCAATCGAAACAAGGCTGTCTGAGATAGTTCCAATACCTGTTCCGGCATTCATCATTACCGCCCCGCCCACAGTGCCTGGAATGCCTGCTGCAAAACTAAAATCTTCAAGCCCATCCCTGATTGTTTTTCGACAAAGAGCGGCAAGGATAGTTCCGGCTGATGCAGATAGCACTACATGATCAGTGTCTATATCTTGTATTTCAATTTCATTTTTCATTTTAACCAATGATATTACAAGTCCTCTTATACCATTATCCTTGACAAGGATGTTGGTTCCGCTGCCCATTACAAGAGAAGCAATGGAGTTGTTTCTTGCTGCTCTTAAAAGTTGCAGCAGCTCTTCCACAGAAGCCGGTCTTGCAAAGTAGTCGGCCGGGCCTCCTATTTTAAAGGATGTATATCTTTTCATGGGGACATTGAACTCTATTTTCATACCGGAAGGAAAGATCATCTCGGTACTCTTTGAAGAGATCTTCCTGATATTTATCTGAAAGTCTTTTAAAATAGCTGAATTGTTGAGACTTTCATTGTTAGTCGTGCCTGTCAGGGCATGGTCATTATCAGGAAAAAAAGCCTCAATATTTGGAGATAATAGATCTTGCGGACAGGAAGATATCATCATTTATCCCTTTTTATGTGAAAGTATCTTTAAATAGCTGTGTTTATGTGACTTTCATTTTTCGTTGTGCCCATCAGGGCATGACAATTATCTCAAGAAGTCTGTCCCCAAGTGTATGGACATTGCCTGCTCCAAGGGTTAATACCAGATCGCCTGGCCTTATTCTGTCAGAGAGAATTTTCAGGCAGGTATCAAAATCAGGGGCAAACGATACATCCTTGTGGCCATGGGAATGAATTCCTGCCGTAAGGGTTTCAGAGTCAACCCCTTCAATCATGGCTTCACTTGCCGCATATATGGGAAGGGTGACCAATATGTCAGACTGGTAAAACGCACGAGTAAATTCATCAAAAAGAGCTTTGGTTCTTGAGTACCTGTGAGGCTGGAATATCACAACAACTCTTTTGTCAGGCCAGCTTTCCCGTATGGCCATCAGAGTGGTTCTGATTTCAGTAGGGTGATGCCCATAGTCATCCATCACAAGGATTCCGTTTTTCAATCCTTTTTGCTCCATACGCCGTTTAACCCCTTCAATCTTTTCCAATGCACACTTGATTGTTCCAAAGGGGATCTTAAGCTCAAGAGCTACTGCAATTGCAGCAAGAGCGTTTGTTATATTATGCCGACCGGAGAGATTGAGCTTCACATACCCGAGAGGTTCTCCATGGTGTATCACCTGAAAAATACCCTGATTGTTCTCAAATGATATATCTCTTGCCTGCAGATCTGCCTGAGCCGTATGGCCGAACGTAGTGTATCTTACCTGTATTTTTGGAATTAAATCCTGAATATGTTCGTTATCTAAACACAACACTGCAAGTCCATAAAAAGGGACTGAATTTATAAATTGAGTGAACTTCTCCTTTATATCTTCAATATCTTTATAGAAATCAAGGTGTTCAAGATCAATATTGGTAACTACGGCAATTGCTGGAGCATATTTAAGAAAGGAGCCGTCGCTCTCATCTGCTTCTGCCACAATATAGTCGCCCTTGCCATGAAACGCATTCGAACCAAGTATCTTTAGCAGTCCGCCAATTACCACTGTGGGATCAAACCCTGCTACATTGAGAATCTGGGCAACCATTGAGGTGGTTGATGTTTTGCCGTGAGCACCTGAAACTGCAATGGAGTACTTTATACGCATAAGCTCCGCAAGCATCTCGGCCCTTGGAATAATTGGGATAGATTTGGCTTTAGCTTCAATGACTTCGGGATTGGTTGTTGAAATTGCCGTAGATGTGACAATTACATTTGCCTCTCCGATGTTCTCCTTTTGGTGTCCCTTGTAGATGACAGCTCCAAGGGACTCAAGTCTCTGAGTAATCGAAGAGGGTGCAAGGTCAGAGCCTGAAACTTTATATCCCAGGCTGATAAGAATTTCTGCAATCCCGCTCATACCTATTCCACCAATGCCAACAAAGTGGATGTGATAATCTTTTTGATACATATATATTATTCCCTTGTCATTTTACTATGAAACATTTTTCCTTTTTAAGTCTTTATCATGAAAAGGCATTACTAATTTTCATGATTAGGAGAGGCACACAACGGCCATCAATGTTTAATGCGGCTCTTTAGCCATCTGAATACAGATTGAGGCAATCATCTCATCTGCAAAAGGGTTGCCAAGCTCTTTTGCCCGCTTTGCAATCTGTGACAACTCATCAGGGTTTGAACGTGCAAATTCAATTCTCTCTTTTAAAAACTCTCCGGACAACTTCTCGTCAGAGACCATCCATGCAGCACCTCTATCTGTAAGGCTTTTAGCATTATATCTCTGGTGATCATCTGCTGCAAATGGGTATGGCACAAGAAGAGAGGGTTTGCCAATGGCTGTGATTTCTGAAATAGTACCAGCACCTGCTCTGCATATAATCAGGTCGGCCATTTTTTGTATCTTTGGCATATCATTGAAAAAAGCCCTTGCATGAACTTCAAAGGAATCCCCGTTTTTATTTTGATCCGCTATATTTTTGTAGATCTCCAATACCCGCTTTTCATCGGTGGCACCAGTCTGGTGAAATATCTTGTACTCACCACGATATTTCATCAGTTCAAGTGCCTCAATAAAAGCTGTATTTATGCTTTTTGCTCCCTGGCTTCCGCCAGTGACAAGTATGGTGAATATTTTCTTCTGCTCTTTAAACGTATCTGTTAATAGTCTGTCTTCAAATTTATCTGTCTTGTTTTTTCTGATGGGATTGCCAGAGTGTATAATTTTTGTGCTCTGTTTTAATCCTTTAGTCTCTTTGAATGATGTGAATATCACATGTGCAAAACTGGCAAGTATTTTGTTCGTTATTCCAGCAATACTGTTTTGCTCCTGAATGGCTGTTGTAACACCGCAGAGCCTTGCACCAAGAACTACAGGTCCAGAAGAGAACCCGCCCACCCCAACAACGATATCCGGCCTGAACTTTCTGATAATATTGACAGACTGAATAATGGAAACAGGAATTTGGAGTACAGCTTTTATTTTTTCAAGAACTCCTTTGCCCTTGATACCGGCAGAAAATATTTTCTCGTGGGCAAAACCATATCTTGATAATGTCTGGATCTCAAAAGATGCACCCGTACCCACAAACAGTATCTTTGCATCTGGTTCGATCCGCAAAACAGCCTGGGCAATTGCAATCCCGGGAAAAAGATGACCGCCTGTCTTGCCGCCTGCGATAATAATTTTAAATGTTTTTTTCAACTTTTCACCAGGTGATTTATAAAATGGCGTAAAATCACTATTCCTTTTATATTCTTTTATGTGAAAGTCTCTTGAGATAGCTGTAATTATAAGACTTTCATTTTTCGTTGTGGCCAAGAGCAATACCTCGCTCCGGCCGTGCCGGTTATTTCTGATTTTCGTGTTATTTTGGCAAAAGAATCAGAAAATCCTCTTTGGCTCTGGCTTGTCCAGGTTAGGATAGAGGTCGTTCATGATTCTAATTTTCTGCTGTTTGCAGCAATACTCATTAATATTCCCAGACTAGCCATGTTCATTATAAGGGATGTTCCACCATAACTTAAAAAAGGTAATGTAAGGCCTTTGGTTGGAAGAAGTCCCATTGTTACTCCAGCATTGATAGTTACATGTAATGTAAGGCTTGCTGTAATCCCTGTTGCCAGAAAGGTGCCGAACAGAGTATCTGCCTCTTTTGCAATTCGGATCCCCTTAAGAATAATGATGCCGTACAGTACAAGTATCCCCAGAACTCCGACAAGTCCAAGTTCCTCCCCGATTATAGAAAGTATAAAATCGGTGTGTGGTTCAGGAAGATAGTGGAGCTTTTGAATTCCCATGCCCATCCCTTTGCCGAACAGTCCTCCTGAACCAAATGCTTTAAGGGAGTGCGTGATCTGATATCCGGTATTCAGAGGATCATCCCAGGGATTTAGGAATGCAAAGATTCTTTTCCAGCGGTACTCCACTTTATATACCAGAAAATATGCAATCGGTATGATCAATGGTGCAGGGCACAATAGATGTATCAGTTTGACCCCTGCAACAAACATCATGAGCCACGAGATTGCCCCCATGATAACAACTGTGCCAAGATCCGGCTGAATAAGAATCAGAATAGCCAGAAGACCCAGAATAACTACATGAGGGAAAAAACCAACAAGAAAATGGGAGATCATATCCTGCTTTTTGTTCAAGGAGTACGCAAGAAAAATTATCAGAGCAAGTTTTGCAAATTCAGATGGTTGAAATGTAAATCCTGGAAGTCTCAGCCATCGGTAAGACCCTCCTGCCTTAATCCCAAGTCCTGGAATCTGTACTGCTACAAGAAAAAATGCAGCAAGCAACAGAATTATATAGGCAGAAGGGTTCAATATTTTGTAGGGGATAAACGATACTGCAAACATGATCAAAATTCCCATGGCACAGAACAGGAACTGCTTCTTGACATAATAGAGTGCTGTCCCATGTTCTGATATACTGATAGAGGCACTTGCACTGTGCACCATTATTATCCCAAGACCTGCAAGTATAATAACAGGAAACAGTATGGCTGGCTCACTCAGAAATGGATATGTTTTTATCTTTCCATTTTGCGTCACGTCTTTTTAATTCAACCTTTTTACCTGTCTTATAAAATCGTCTCCTCGCTCTGTATAGCTGCCATACCTGTCAAAACTTGCACATCCTGGAGACAGCAAAATAGTATCACCTGGTTTTGCATTGTTAAAAGCTGTATTTACAGCCTGCTCCATATCTTCTGAGTATATCGTGTCGCAACACTCTGAAATAGCAGTATTTATTTTCTCTTTTGCTTCGCCCATAAGAACAACTTTTTTAACTCTGCCTCTGATCCATTTTTTCAGTACTGAAAAATCCATATTTTTATCCTGTCCGCCCATGATCAAAATTGTATTTTGATCAAAGGATTCAATTGCCCTGGCAACAGCATCGGTGTTTGTACCTTTGGAGTCGTTGTAAAACTCAACACCGTTGATGGTGGCAACATATTCAATTCTGTGGGGCAATCCATTAAAGGTCTTAAGGGCACTCTCTATTCCATCCATGGATGCACCTGCACTTAAAGCTGCGAGGATTGATGCTTCAATATTTTCCTGGTTATGTTTTCCTCGTAGTCTGGAAATTCGTTTTTGTGCAGCAAACATATTGTGATCTGTATTAAAAAGAGTAACTTGTGATTTTATATTGGCTATTCTGCTTTCAGCCAAGTCAATACGGCTGTTGATTATGGCGTGGGCTTTTTCATTCTGGCCTGAAAATATACTCCATTTAGAATCTTCATACGCCTTGAAATCAGGGTAACGGTTAAGATGATCTTCTGTAATGTTTAGAAGTACTGCCACGTCCGGAGCAAAATTTTGTGCTGTATCTAACTGAAAACTGCTCACTTCAGCCACTACAACATCATAGAGTCTATGGCTTTCTTTTGATGTATCGGTATGATTCAAATATTCAATCAGGGGTGTTCCGATATTGCCTCCGGTAAATACCTTCAATCCTGAAGAGCTTAACATCTGACTTATCAATGTAGTGACCGTTGTCTTGCCATTGGTACCTGTTATTGCTATCAAAGGCTTTTTTATGTGCTCGGAGGCTATATCCATCTCTCCCCTTATGATAACACCCTTTTTTATTGCCCTCTCGAAGTGCTCACCATCAAGTGGGATACCCGGGCTTACCACGATCATATCCGCGTTTTCAAAGGTTGAGATTTTATGAAATCCTATTTCTGTCTGGATCCCTGTGTCTTCAAGTTCCTTGGCAGCCTCTCTCTTTGCAGGGTTAATATCAGTGACAATAACTTGATGCCCCTGTTTTTTGAAAAATTTGGCTGCCGATGTTCCCGATTTTCCAAGGCCTACTACAAGAATATATTTTTTTATCGGTGTTATCATGGTCAATTACTAATTACCTTATTTTAAGAGTACTCAAAGATATCAAAGCAAGTGTGATTGCAATGATCCAGAACCTTACAATCACTTTTGATTCTGGCCACCCTTTGAGTTCAAAGTGGTGGTGCAGAGGAGCCATCCTGAAAACCCGTTTACCATGGCTGATTTTGAAGTATCCCACCTGAATAATTACAGACATCGCCTCCATGACAAAGAGACCACCCACTACAAGCAGTACAATCTCCTGTTTGGTAACAACCGCAATCGTTCCAAGAATTGCACCAAGGGGAATTGAACCGGCATCTCCCATGAAGATTTGTGCAGGATGGGCATTGAACCAGAGGAAACCAAGTCCTGCACCTGCAAGAATACCACATATAATACTGATTTCTCCACATGAGGCAATGTGCTGGATCTGAAGATACTGTGCTATTTTTACATGGCTTGTTACATATGAAAAAAGCATGTATGTCACCGCGGCAATTATAATCGGGCCGATTGCCAGACCATCCAGGCCATCTGTAAGGTTGACTGCATTTGATGTTCCAACAATCACAAGAGTTGCGAACGGGATATACCATATACCAAGATCTGGTGAAAGGGATTTTATAAAAGGAACTGTAATTTGTGTACTGAAATCTGGGCACTTGTATATCAGACAACTGATCCCGAAACCTGCTAAAAGCTGAAGTATAAACTTACCTCTTGCGGTGAGTCCCATGTTCCTTTTTTTAAGCATCTTCTGGTAATCATCAAGAAAGCCGATAAAACCAAAACAGAGCACTGTAAGAAGTATGATGGTTACATAAGGATTTGACAACCTTGCCCACAGGAGTGTGGAGACTACAATGGAAAACATGATCAGAACCCCGCCCATCGTAGGGGTTCCCTCTTTTTCAAGATGGGTTTTGGGGCCGTCATTTTGTATGAATTGACCAATCTGCATTCTTGCAAGTTTTTTGATCACAATGGGTCCAAGAAAAAAACAGATGATAAAGGCTGTAAGTCCACCGTAAATAGTTCTAAAGGTAATATAACGAAAAATATTGAGAAAAGAGAACTCTGTATGTAAATTGTACAACTCGTAAAGCATAGTTATTATTTTAAACTCCTGTTTAACTTTTTAAATGTGCAGTAACACCTTGTGTTTGTAGCAGATGAATTGAGCAATTTTGAGTTGGAAACGGCTGGAGATAGCCATGCTGTTTTATTGCCTTTTAGGATAGTGCTGGTTCGCTGCCCATGAATTGCAATCCAACATTTAATTGCCGGCAAAGCCGCTTATGTTATTTGTTGTTGCTTTAATGTCATCAGAGCTTCAACAATTTGTTCCATCTTCATGCCACGGGAACCCTTTACTAATATCCAGATGTCCTCTTTTTTTTCTCCTTTTTGAATGTAATCCAGCAGATCAACAATAATTTCCTCCTTGGTGCCGTGCATGATTTTTTCCTTTGAAAATCCAGATTCAAGTGCCCCAAGTACAAGTTCAGATACCATGTTTCCATGGAGATAGAGTTTTGAAAGAGCTAATTTGGAAGCCTCCTGCCCGATCTTGAAATGGAGTTTTGGGCTCTGTTCTCCAAGTTCCAGCATATCTGCGAGTATTGCAATTGACTTTTTGCCTCTTCCAAGTTTTTGCAATGTCTCAAGAGCAGCTTTTACAGAACCCGGATTGGCATTGTAAGTATCATCTATCAGGTACAGAGAGTTTCCAAATTCGTGTTGGTTATTTTTTCTATCCCGAACTTGATTGCTGTCTATATTCTGAATGCTGTCTATATTCTGGCAGATGTCTATATCCTGAATAGTGTCTATGTTCTGAATAGTGTCTCTATTGCGGGTATTGTATCTATCTCTATCTTGTTTTGTTTGATACTGACCAAGGTTGATATCTCTATCCTGTTTTTTCCGATACTGACCAAGGTTAATGATCTTCATTCTACCTGCAGCAGGTTCAAACATCAAAAGTCCTTTTTGTATGGCACTTGCAGGTATTCCAGCTATAAGGGCTGCGGCACTTGCAGCAATGGCATTGTAAAGCATGAATGGAGCCGGAGTTCTGATTTTAAGATTTTTATGGCAATCATGGTTGTTATCTATAGCTGGCATGTTGCTCTGTAAAGTAAACGTTATGCTGTCTTGATTGAAGATCACGTCAGTTGCTGAAAAGTGATTTTTTTCTATCTTCTGCTCAGAACTATTATCCATCCTATATTCTATATTTATCCTGGAGTTTATATGCATTCCCAAGTTTATATGAGTTCCTGAGTCTATATGCATTCCCGAGTCTATATGCATTCCCGAGTCTATATGCATTCCCGAGTCTATATGCATGACAGGATCTCTATCCATGCCGACACATCTGTTTGAACCAAAGAAAAGGGTATTGCTAATGTTGGGATGTTTTTTTGCCTTGTCTGCAATAATCTGCCATCTTGGGTCATCTCGGTTAATAATCAGGGTACTGCCGGGATTCATACCTTCAGTGATTTCAGCCTTTGCCCTTGCAACATCATTTACCGTTCCAAGCCCCTCAAGATGTGCATCTGTCGTGTTGGTCACCATCGCAATGTCAGGAAGTGCAATTGCAGATAATCTTGATATCTCTCCTTTATGGTTCATGCCCATCTCTACAACAGCCCACTCATGTTTTCTTGTCAGCTTTAAAAGGGTAAGGGGAAGCCCGATCTCATTGTTTAAGTTACCCTCAGTTGAAAGTGTCTTAAAATGCTGCTCAAAAATAGAGGCTGCCATTTTTCTTGTGGTTGTTTTGCCACTTGAGCCTGTTATGGCAAGAAGTTTTACATTGGAGCGGATTCTTTGAAATCTTGCAAGCATTCCCAGGGCAGTAAGTGTGTCATTAACCGGAAATATAAACATATGAGCTTTTTTTTGTTCATATGATAATGTTTTATAAAAACTTTTTTCCACCACAAAACCCTTAATTCCACGATTGACAAGATCAGGTATAAAGAGATGTCCGTCAAAACGTTCACCTTTGAGTGCAATAAAAAGCTGATTATCCGTGATAGTTCTGGAGTCAGTTGAAACAGATGTGAAGATAGGTTTATCAAGATTGTTGGTAGACTCATCAATCAAGTTTTTGAGATATATATCATTAATAAAGTCAGGATAGTTGTTTGTAAGAGAGTTTTTATCTATCATGGCACAGGAGTGCTCACCCATAGCTCTGGAAAGCTCACTCTGAACGTTGGAATCCTTATCATCATATAATTTGATGGCTTTGATAATATCAGAACAGCTCCAGGCAATTGGCAGATCAGAGGCAGGCTTGGCAGATCGTTGTTTTTGAGACTTTTGTGTTTCTGATTGTTTTTCCAGGTTAGCCATGTTGTCCATTAATTCTCCATTACAAATGCATGTTTGATAAGTGCCTGTCCAAGTACGACTCGATCATCAAAATCAATTTTACCCTGAGCCGTGATCTGATATGTTTCATGACCTTTGCCTGCGGCAACAATAATGTCATTTGCTTGAGAAATCCTTACCGCGGTTTCAAGAGCTTTTGCTCTGTCCGGTTCCACAATAATCTGCATCTGTCCGCTCTCATATAACCGGCCACTCTCATATAACCAGCCACTATTATTTAACTGACAACTATTATTAAACGGGCTATTCTCATATGAGCATGTTTTCTTAAGAGCATCATCACTTCTGTGCATGTTTATATTTTTTATCCCTTCGAGGATTTCACTGATAATAGCCTTGGGATCTTCCGATCTTGGATTGTCCGAGGTTACAATGGTAATATCGCTGTATTTACAGGCAATCTCTCCCATGATCGGACGTTTTGACTTGTCTCTGTCTCCACCGCATCCAAAAATGGTTATAAGTCGTGCGGGTGCTCTCATTCTCAAGGTTTTAAGAATTGATTCAAGGGCATCAGGAGTATGGGCATAATCAACAAAAACATACCTTTTTGCCAGGTTCTCAACCCTTTCCAGCCGCCCTGGAACACCATGACAAGATTCAATGCCTTTTTTGATTATTTCAGGATGTATGCCAAGAGCGTGGGCAGAACCTGCGGCACAGAGAATATTCTCAAGATTAAAAAGTCCTGTCAGTCTGGATTGAAATTCTATTGTGCACTCTGATCCTATGTGAATATTGCCCCGCAATCCTGAAATATCATCTGTAATATCGCTGCTGAATATGTGAGGAGTATGTTTTTTGTTTCTGGTCGTTGCGGTTTTGCTCTTTGTTTGATCTGAGGCAAATTTTGTAGATGGAGTCTCTTTTGTGGTAAATGAGCTCTCTTTTGTAGTTAAATTTGCAACTTCAGTAATAGTCTTGGTATATTCTGTGGTTGGAGCTGTACCTGTGGTAATAATCCTGGTGCATGTGTCATTAGTATTGTCATTATTATATATGTTGTTGACAATGATCTGCCCATAAGAATCATTCACATTGATGACGGCAGTGCTCTTTTGTGCCTTTTTTCCTCTTTTGAGCTGCTCTGTGAACAGCCTTTTTTTGCATGAAAAATAGGCATCCATGCTCTTATGGTAATCAAGATGATCCTGTGTCAGATTGGTAAATACTCCCACATCAAAAGAGCAGTCTCTTACGCGGTGCAGATCAATTGCATGGGATGAGACCTCCATAACGACATGGGTAACTCCGGCATCTCTCATATTGTTGAGTATTCGTTGAAGATCAATTGATTCGGGGGTGGTTACCGGGTTGTCAAATATCTTGTCTTCATATCTGAAATTTACTGTACCGATTACACCGGTTTTATACCCACCTGACTTCAGGATGCTTTCAAGTAAATATGCAGTTGTGGTCTTGCCGTTGGTGCCGGTTATTCCAATCAATACCATAGATTCCGAAGGGTAGCCGTAAAAAGAGGCTGAAATTTCTGACATTGCCTTTCTGGTATCCTGAACTTCAATCACAACTGTTTTATACTGCTTTTCAATGCTGTGCTGTATCACTACTGCGGCTGCACCATTTGCTATTGCCTGCTCGATATAGTCATGGCCATCTGCCTTGAACCCTTTTATGGCAATGAAAAGGCCTCCGGGTTTCACTTCTCCCGCATTGGCGTGGATGGATGTAATATCAACATCAATGTCCTGATATTGTTCAGAAGCCACATTTTCCAGCAAAGAGATCTTTTTCCCTTTGCCCTGAGTAGTATTTTTTATCAGACAGGAAAGATTCACTGTGGTGTCTCCATGCTCTCTGTTGTTGACAGATTCGATTTTTTTCTGATGGCAGGAGCTTTTTTGTATGAGTAAGGTGTTTTGTGTTTTATCTGCTCAGACTGATTTTGCTCAGACATATTTGTATCTGTAGTGTTTGTGAAAACGCTTTGAGCCCCGGTCCCGGAAGCTGAATTTCCAACGGAATCTTTTTTTGTGAGTAATGCTGTTTTTTGTTTTGATAAGGTTTTATCTGTATTGATATTTGCGTTTTTGATCTCTTGAGCTGTTTTCATGTCCGGAGGTATTTTTAAATAGTTAAAAGATTCACTAAGTATGGTTTTAACAGCCGGAGCAGCGACTATGCCTCCATAATGAGATCCTGGAGGCTCATCAATAATTACAAGAACGGTCAATTCAGGTTTTTTTTCCGGAGCAAATCCAACAAATAGTGCGGTGTATTTATCTTTAGAATATCCTCCATCTTTGGAGGCTTTCTGGGCAGTTCCAGTCTTACCGCACACTGAGTAACCATCAATAGCCGAACTGGTAGCAGTTCCACCCTCTTCAACAACAGAACGCATCATATCTCTCATTGTCAGGGCAGTCGCTTTGGAAATAACCTGTCGTACTCGCTGAGTTTTAAGCTCTTTTTTTACCTCTCCATCATGAGTGATAATCTGCTTTATAATTCTGGGTTTCACCAAGAGACCGTCATTGGCGATGGCATTGATACCCGTAACAAGCTGAATTGCAGAGGCGGTCATGCCCTGACCAAAAGAGATGGCTGCATTATCAATTTTAGCCCATCTCTTGTAGTTACTCAGCGTACCGGTTGCGTCTCCAGGAGCATCAATATCTGTTTTTTTCCCAAAACCAAATGAGATGAGCGTATCATACAAAGCTTTTTTTCCCATCAGCTCAGATAATTTTATAGCTCCTATATTGCTTGAATACTTAATAATCTCCTTGACGGTCAGCCACTCATATTTGTGAGTGTCCTTAACAGTAGATCCTCCAACCCTGTATAATCCGTTTTCGCAGAAAAAAAGAGATTTAGGAGTAACATATTTGTTCTCAACTACTGAGGCTGCAACAAAAACCTTCATGGTTGATCCTGGCTCAAATGTGTCAGATACCGCCCTGTTTCTCCAGGTCTCACGGTTGAAATCAGAAAACGAGTTGGGATTGAAGGTAGGATAGTGGGCCATGGCAAGGATCTCTCCAGTATCAGTCTTCATTACAATTGCAGTTCCTGAAAGGGCATCATGATCCTCAACCGCCTTTTGAAGGGCACTCTCTGATATAAACTGTATGGTACTGTCAATAGTTAATACCAGAGAGTCTCCTTTCAGACTCTCTCTGATATTTTTTTCTTCATTGTAATATCTTCCTGACGCATCTTTTGTAATCTGGATCTGTCTGCTTTTTCCCTCCAGAGAGTTATTATAAAAAAATTCAAGACCTTCCAGGCCCTTGCCGTCTGAGCCTGTTATGCCAATTACCTGGGCAGCCAGCTCTTTGTTCGGATGGAATCTGATAACATCATCTTTAAAAAAGATACCATTCATTTTGAGTTTTTTTATATTTTCAGCTTCGGTCGGAGAGATTTTTCTTTTTACCCAGACAAAACTTTTTTTTGTACTCAACTGCTCTTGCAACCTTTTTTTATCAATCTTTAGGATGGAAGCAAGGGCGTTTGCAGTCTCTGCCGGATTGGTGATTCTGGAGGGGGCAGCAGCGACAGAAACCGTATCAATGGTTGTTGTGAGGCGTTTTTTGTTTCTATCCATGATATCACCACGTTTTCCCTGGATAGTTATTGTTTTTATATATTCTCTCTCAGCCTTCTTAGTAAGATCAGTAGATTTAAAAATCTGTATGTCAATTGCTTTCATCCCAAGTATAGCCATTACAAGTATAAATAACCATTTGATAACCGCTATTCTAATGTTCAGACCCCTCTGTTTTTCAACTGCTGTAATTAGTGTCTTCTGTTTTTCTGCAGCAATATTGAGGCTTTTCTGTTTGCCGTTTGTATTTTTAGGAGGTCTGGCTGAGCTTCTATTTCTGGCCGGGCTTGTATCTATGTTCTTTTTTGAGACACTCTTGCTGACCATTCTGTTTCTAAATTTTTCCGTAGCCATTGTCAGACTCCTTACATATCCATGTAAATGACCTGGCTGGTCTCAGGGATTATAAGGTTAAGTCTGGTTGTGGCAATATAGGCAATTCTTTCCGGAGAAAGCAGTCGATCATTTTCCATACTAAGAGCGTCTGTGTATGCTTTTAGTATTTTTTGCCTCTCTTTTTCCCTGGAGATTCTGAAACCTGTCTCTGTATAGCTGACTCTGCACCATGTGTAGAGAAACAGCTCTCCAAGTAAAATAACAATAATTATTATCCATTTGGCAATAAGGTGGCTTTTACCCTGCACAGAGATATCTATATTTTGGCTGTTGCTGCTATTTGGGATCATGAAGTATATCTTCCCTTACCACAACACTGACTGTTTTTTACTGTGAAAACAGATCTTCTTTTCATACTCGGGGGTGGCTGAATCCGGCCATGAGCGTTTAGTTGAAATCTTTTCAGCGACCCTCATTTTTGCACTTCTTGCCAGAGGATTTTTACAGATCTCCTCTTCGCCAGGTATAATGGGTTTTCTGAATATTGATTTAAGTGTTGGAACAAATCCGCAAGAACATTGAGGAAACTCTCTTGGGCATGTGCACCCCTTTTCAAATGAGCGTATGGACTGCTTGACAATTCTATCTTCCAGGGAGTGAAAGGAGATAACACAAAGTCTACCTCCGACGTTAAGCATCTCCGGAACATGGGACATGAATGTTTCCAAATGGTCAAGCTCTCTGTTTACCTCAATCCTCAATGCCTGAAATACACGGGTGGCTGGGTGGATTTTTTGGGTTTTCAATAGTTTTGCAGGCATAACCTGCCTTACAAGGCTGGCAAGATTTCCAGTTGATACTATGGGAGATAGCTTTCTTTTTTCCACAATTGTCCTTGCTATCTTTCTGGACATTCTCTCCTCACCGTATCTGAAAAAAATATCTGCCAGTGATTTTTCACTGTATCCATTTATAATATCTGCCGCGGTTGTGGAATTTGTTCTATCCATACGCATATCCAAGGGTTCATCTTTTTGAAACGAAAAACCTCTCTGGCTCTCCATCAATTGGTGAAAAGAGAGGCCAAGATCAACAAGTATTGCATCCACTGCAATGATTCCAAGAGATTCAAGAATGGCAGGAAGAGAAGAAAAATTGTCATGGAAAATGTTAACATTGTTTGAAAAAGCTACCAGCAGATTCTCTGCATTTTTAACAGCATCCATATCCTGATCTATAGCAATAAGCCTTCCATCTGGAAGAATCTTCTTAAGTATTGTGAGGGCATGGCCACACCCACCAAGTGTTCCGTCAACACATATGGCTCCTGGTTTCAAATTTAAATGGAAACAGGCCTCTGAAGGCAAAACCGATATATGGGTGAATGTCATATCATGATCCTGATTACTATATTTACACTTCTTCTATTGGGGTTAAAAGTCTCATGCATGTGCACTATTTTGTACTTCTAAGAGCCCGTTTGACATTTATTTGTAACGCCTAAGCATCTTTCCAATTGATGCAATATAGAGCCTGTTTAAATATTCAGGCTCTAAGGCTATTTGCGGAAAAGAATATCCCATCAATCCTGCCCTGAAATGTTGAAATTCAGGGTTTATCTCAGAAGAACAGGTATATTTATTCATGCAAATCACCCAAGTTGGTTCTGGGCAGTTTTTCTGCCATGGATTCTATAATCCAAGGGCTGCGATCTCTTCTTTGACCTCTGGTTTCTCAAGTTCCTGCTCCATACGTCCATTCTCATCATCCCACATCTGGCGTGACCATATCTCAAAGTGGTCAAGAACACCTACAAGGACAATATCAGTATCAAGGCTTGCAT